>JBDNIR010000093.1:0-11315 GCA_041688195.1 Marinobacter sp. | reverse complement strand
TCAAGAAGGCCTTTGACGCTGAAGGCATTACCATTCCGTTCCCTCAGCGCGATGTGCACATGTACCAGGAGAAATAAAGGCATAACGCCAATAACCCTGGAGCCGATCCACTACTGAGCACTGCGGTTGCTTGCCTGTCTGCCCTCTTCGCGTAAACTGGGGGCCACAGACAAGGAACCAACATGAGAGAACAGGTTGATATTGTGGTGGTTGGTGCTGGCATGGTCGGCGCAGCCCTGGCAACCGGGCTCGGCCAGGCAGGGCTCTCCGTTTTGCTGGTTGACCGGGATAACGCGCCCAAATTCAATGCACATCAGCAGCCCGACATCCGGGTGTCTGCACTCAGCGCTGGCAGTGAACGGTACCTTCGCCAGTTGGGTGCCTGGGCTCAGATTAAACAGATCCGCACCACACCCTACGCCCGCCTTTCGGTCTGGGACGCCAGCTCTTACCCGTTTTCGGCCCTGGTACCGGCTGGGCTCAACCGCACCACATTCTGCGCCGACGATCTTGGCGTCAGCCATCTCGGACACATTGTCGAGAACCTCATCACCCAGCAAGCGCTCTGGGACAGTGCCACGGCCCAGCCCTCTGTATCCGTGCTGGCGAATGATGGGATCGTCAAACTGGTTAATGGCGCCAGCCTGGCAGAGGTGACTCTGCAAAGCGGCCGGCGTTTTGACTGCCAGCTGGTGATCGGTGCCGACGGGGCACAATCTCAGGTTCGTGAACTGGCCGGTATTGGCACCAGCCGTGATCAGTATGCCCAACAGGCCCTGGTAGCCTCGGTGACTTACCGGGGCCTGCCCGAAGATATTACCTGGCAGGCCTTCTATCCCAGCGGCCCACGGGCCTTCCTGCCCCTCCACCAAGCTCATGCCGGGTCTGAGCCCCGGCAGCCTGAGAGCTGGGCGTCCCTGGTGTGGTATGACCGGCCGGAGGTTCTGGCCGAGCTGAAAGCCATGTCAGAAGCAGAATTTATCGCCGCCGTGCAAAAAGCGTTTCCCGATGACCTGCCGCCCCTTGCTTCTGTTGCAGCCAGGGCCAGCTTTCCTATTGCCCGCCAACATGCCAGCCGCTACGTGCAGAACCGGGTGGTATTGGCAGGTGATGCAGCCCACACCATCAACCCGCTTGCCGGGCAGGGGGTCAATCTCGGTTTTCAGGACGCCGAATGTCTGCAAGGGCTGATCCGCGAGGCCAGACGAGCAGGCGATGATCTCGCGCAACCCAATTGGCTGAACCGATATGAACAGAAAAGACGCCCCGCTAACCGCCGCATGATGCTTGCCATGGATGCTTTTTATTATCTGTTCAGCAATCGCATACCGCCAGTGCATCTACTGCGCAACCTTGGCCTGGGGCTGGCCCAAAAGCTGCCTGCGGCACGCAACCAGGTTGCGCGTTACGCCATGGGGCTGGAGGACGGCACACCATCTGCCCTGCAGCGCTTGCAGTCGGCATTACCGAAGCCTGGCTTTCTGAGTAAACACTGACAGCCTGCCTGCTATTGCCGGCACGCTATTGAAATTCGCCCTGAAGAGGAATACGCATATGTCAGGAACACTGTTCACCAAAATTATCAATCGTGAAATCCCTGCCGATATCGTCTACGAGGACGACCTCAGCCTGGTCTTCAAAGACATTAATCCACAGGCCCCGGTGCACCTGCTGATCATCCCGAAAAAACCCATTGCTACCCTCAATGATATTGAAGAGGGCGACCGGGAACTGATCGGGCACCTGTATTTCGTGGCGTCCAAGCTGGCCACAGAGATGGGGTTTGATGAAGATGGCTACCGGACGGTAATGAACTGCAACGAACACGGCGGCCAGACCGTCTTCCATATCCATCTGCATTTGCTGGCAGGCAAAGCGATGGGCTGGCCGCCCTACACGGACAAACTCAAACAGGCCTGATTGATCAGGCCTGGGGTCCAAACAGTCGCATCAGGCCATTGCCAATACTTTCCACCGGCCTGATGATGGCTTGTTGAACCGAGTTGGTGACCACCTCGTTGTAGCGGTCGCCTTCTTGGCTCTGCATGAAGGAAATGTAGTTTTTGAGCTGAGCATCCGACAGCGATTCGTAGGTATGGAGATAAGCGGCGTATACCTGCTGCTCCACCAACCCTGTCAGCATGGGCCTCTGGCCTTCCACCTGGGCCCGGATACTGTCGAAATCAGCGGTTTGGCCGTTGAACGCTGCCATGGCGGTACCGAAAGCGGTCTGCACGGCAATTGCAGTATCTACGGCGCTTTCCGTGGCCCGTGCGGCGCGGTCAAATCGGGTAAATAATTGCTCGCGCTCGGTACCCTGATACTTTTTGACCAACTCCGGACCACGGCGCTCAATCTCCTTCCAGGCCGCCGGTTTTGCCGCTGAGGCCTCCAGCGAGGTTACCTGTTCGCCTAACGGCGACTGGTACCAGGCAAGCACCGTTTGTAAGGTCGCCTCGGACAGTCCGTCGTCCAGATCAGCCACCACCTGGCCCCGGATTTTAGTGCTGCTGAAAGCCTGACCTACCATGCCGGTAATGGCGCCTTTCAACATCGGGTCAAGGTTACCGGTCTGACTCAGGCCCTGGGAAATGCCTTCTGTCAGCATAGCCGGATACTGCTCGATGACCTCACCCAACGCGGAACTGCGAACCACAGATTCCGCCAGTTCGGACGCCAGCACACGGTGGCTGGACAACATAAAAAGAGCAGGCAACAGCAGGCTTGCAATAACGCGGGTAGGAACAGTGGAAAACATGATGGCTCTCTTTGCGTAATAGGTTAAACAGCCCTAGTTATGACATGCCACCGGAAGCAGAACAAGGCTCAAACCTTTACAAAAAAGACAGCTTGGAAACCTGAGGCCGAAGGGGCTTCAAACCTGCAGGTTCTCTGACCGCTGTTAACGACCGACGACTTTCTCGGCTGTCTCTACCGGCGAATGACGAACGTCCTCGCCCTTGACCATGAAAATAACATGCTCGGCCACGTTGCACGCGTGATCACCCACCCGCTCAAGGGCTCGCAGCACCCACATCACTGACATACAGCGTGAAATATTCCGTGTATCTTCCATCATGAAAGTCAGCAGAGTCCGAGTGGCCGATTTGTATTCTTCGTCCACCATTTTATCTTCCTTCATGACCCGCAGCGCCTGCTCGGAATCCAGTCGGGCGAACGCATCCAGCGCATCGTGAAGCATAGCTGATACGTGGCTGGAGATATGGCGCACCTCAACGTAGCCACGAGGTGTCTGGCCTTCTTCTACCAACGCCAGGGCAAATTTTGCGATTTTCTTGGCTTCGTCCCCGACCCGCTCCAGGTCAGCCACCATTTTGATTACGGCAATCACCAGGCGAAGATCCCTGGCAGCAGGTTGACGGCGGGCGATTATACGAGTGGCTTCCTCGTCCAGTTCCAGTTCCAGCTTGTCGACAATTTTATCTTTCGCCCGTACCTCATCAGCCAGGTGGCCATCGCCATCAATCAGCGCAGCCACCGCATCGTTGAGCTGTTCTTCAACCATGCCTCCCATTCTCAGGAAATCGGCTTTCAGGGCCGACAGCTCATCGTTGAACTCATTGGAGATATGATCGCCGTAGACATCATCCTTATCTTTCTTCATTGCAGTATTCTCCTGATGCTTTTCAAAGCGCGGCTTAGCCGAAGCGCCCGGTAATATAGGACTCAGTCAACTCATGCTCGGGGGCAGTAAAGACTTTGTTGGTCTCATTAACCTCAATCAGGTGCCCGAGATGGAAATAGGCAGTCCGGTTGGATACCCGGGCGGCCTGCTGCATTGAGTGAGTAACAATAATGATGGTGTAGCTTTTGGACAGTTCCGAGATCAGTTCCTCAATGCGCGCAGTGGCGATCGGGTCGAGAGCTGAACAGGGCTCGTCCATCAGCACCACCTCGGGGCTAACAGCAATCGCCCGCGCGATACACAGGCGCTGCTGCTGACCCCCGGAAAGCCCGGTTCCAGGCGTCTCGAGACGATCCTTCACTTCACCCCACAAACCTGCTTTTTTCAGGCTGTTCTCGACTATATCATCCAACTCGGATTTGCGATTGGCAAGGCCG
Organism: Marinobacter sp.; assembly: GCA_041688195.1. Taxonomy (GTDB): domain Bacteria; phylum Pseudomonadota; class Gammaproteobacteria; order Pseudomonadales; family Oleiphilaceae; genus Marinobacter. The sequence continues at coordinate 7,232 of JBDNIR010000093.1, read as the reverse complement.
TGGATACGAGGGCCGTAAGCGACATTGTCGTAAATCGACTTGGGGAACGGATTCGGCTTCTGAAACACCATACCGACACGGGCGCGGAGTTCCACTACGTCCCGTTTCCGGTCGTAAATATCATCACCATCCAGCATCAACGAGCCGCGTACCTTGCAGATATCAATGCTGTCGTTCATGCGGTTCAGGCAGCGCAGAAACGTCGATTTACCGCAACCGGATGGACCAATAAAGGAAATGACCTGGTTCTTGGCGATGTCCAGACTAATGCCCTTGATAGCCTGGGCCTGCCCATAAAACACATCGACATCCCGTAGCGTAAACTTGGCGTCGTCAATAAAGGGCTTGCCGACGGTTTCACCGTACTCCCGGCTATCCTCATTCTGCATCGGCTGCTCTGTCACCGGTACTTGCTCCGCCTGTGTGTTGCCGGCTTCCGCCACAATTCCTGAATTCAGGGTATTCATTTTCAATACTCCTTACCAGCGGCGCTCGAGACGCTTACGCAGCCAGATAGCCAATGCATTCATGCCGATCAGAAAGGCCAGCAACACCATAATGGCGGCTGACGCCCGTTCGATGAAGCCCTGTTCCGGACTGCCGGCCCACAAAAATACCTGTACCGGCAGCACGGTGGACGAGTCGAAGAAGCCGTCCGGTATATCCACAATAAATGCCACCATACCGATCAGCAGCAACGGAGCGGTCTCGCCCAGCGCTTGCGCCATGCCGATGATGGAGCCGGTCAGCATGCCGGGCATGGCCAGCGGTATGACGTGGTGCAAAACCACCTGCATTTTGGAGGCACCGATACCTTCGGCAGCCTCCCTTATAGAGGGCGGCACACTCTTGATGGCTGCGCGGCTGGAAATAATGATGGTCGGCAAGGTCATCAATGTCAGTACCAGGCCGCCAACCACCGGCACCGACCGAGGCATGCCGAACAGGTTGATAAACACCGCCAGGCCCAGCAAGCCGAAGATGATCGAAGGTACCGCTGCCAGGTTATTGATATTGACTTCGATAAAGTCGGTGAACTTGTTCTGGGAGGCAAATTCCTCCAGGTACACCGCCGCCGCAACGCCAATCGGAAATGACAGCGCCAGGGTGACGAGCATCGTCAGCAGCGACCCTACAATCGCTCCCAGCACACCTGCGTTAGCAGCGTTGCGGGAATCACCAGAGGTGAACAAGACATCATTAAACTGCGTTTCGATGATGTCTTGTTCCAATAGCTCAAGCACCCAGTCCTGCTGCTGTTCTGTCAGTTTGATGGAGTACTTTGGGTCGTCCCGGTGCTTGACGAATACGTCCACATCTTCACTGGCCAGGAATGTAAAGGTTCGGGCAGTACCCAAGGCGTCCGGATTCTCCGCGACAAACTGTTTTATCTCGCTGGCGGCATAGGTATTTGCCAAGCCATTGAGAGCTCTGAGTTCACTGCGGCCAGTTGCCTCAGGGAAAATTGCCCGCAGGGCGTTTTCAATAGGGATCACGTAGTCGGCCTGATCCAGCTGTTCCTTGCTGGTCGGGTCATCAATGTACATAGCCTCCCCGTCCAGGGTTACTTCCAGCGTTACCACCGTTTTCAGAAACCCGGTGTGGCCTTTGCCAATGATATCGGTGAACAGGATCACCAACGCCGTCAACGCGATAGCGATGGCCAGAATGCCGTAGGCCCGGAAGCGCTTTTCCTTCCGATAGCGGCGTTTGAGGGATTTGCGGACAATTTCCGCCTGTCTGGTCTGGTTATTCATATTGTTCCCGATATTTGCGAACTACATGAAGGGCAATGACATTCAGGATCAGTGTGACCAGGAACAGCATGGCACCCAATGCAAATGCGGCCAGGGTCTTGGCACTGTCGAATTCCTGGTCACCGACAAGAAGCGTCACGATCTGCACGGTGACAGTGGTAACCGCATCCAGCGGGTTGGCCGTGAGGTTGGCTGCAAGACCAGCCGCCATGACCACAATCATCGTTTCACCGATGGCCCGGGATACCGCCAGCAGAATACCCCCTATAATGCCGGGCAGAGCCGCCGGGAAGATCACCTTTTTCATGGTTTCGGACTGGGTAGCCCCAAGAGCCAGTGAACCGTCGCGCATGGTCTGGGGCACCGCGTTGATGACATCATCCGACAACGAAGACACGAACGGGATGATCATGATGCCCATTACCAGGCCGGCCGCCAGCGCACTATAGGAAGACGCCTCCAGGCCGACCACGGTGGCGATATCCCGGATGAACGGCGCGACGGTCAAAGCAGCAAAGAAGCCGTAAACGACGGTGGGAACGCCCGCAAGCAGTTCCAACGCTGGCTTGACTACACCACGAACAGGCTTTGAGGCGTACTCCGAAAGATAAATCGCCGACATCAGGCCCACCGGAACCGCGATCACCATGGCAATGGCCGAAATAAGCAATGTACCGGTGAATAGCGGGATCATGCCGAAGGCACCCTCAGCACCCTGCTGATCGGCCCGAATGGCGGTTTGCGGGCTCCAATTGGTGCCGAAGATAAACTCGGTAAAAGGTACCTTGCCGAAGAACCGGATGGTTTCGGAAATCACCGAAAAAATAATGCCTACGGTGGTCAGGACCGCAAGCGCCGCGCAGACAAAAAAGAGACGCCGCAGAATGGTTTCAACCTTTTCACGGGCGTTGATGTGAGGTGCAATCCTCAGCCAGGCTACAAAACCTCCCAATACGGCAATCGCAACCACCAGAATTGTCATCATGGTGCGGCTCTGGGAACGCATCTCCTGTAGCAGGTTAGCGGCTTGAGGTACACCTTCCGGCGCGAATTCAAGCGGCAGCGAGCCCGCGGCCACGTTACTGATTTGGGAAAGCAAAAGACTTGCCTGACCGGGAGAGCCCGGTTGGATTTCAAGCGGCAGGCTGGAGATCACAATAGTCTGAATCACCTTGCCTTCGAAACTCACCCAGCAGGCCAGAATCAACAACGCAGGTAAACCGCACCAGATTGCTGCCCGAGCGGCGTAATAAAACGGCAGTGACTTGAGATTACGAATGCCACCGATGGGGCCTGCCAGGGAGCGGGAACGAGCGTAGCCCAACGCGTAGACGATGCCGATAAGCACCAGAATCAGGGGCACGAGATTAGCCGGTTGCATGTTGTCTCTCGCCTGTTAAACCAAGTGGTGTGTTAGGAAGCCGCCAAGTTTATCGTTCCAGGCTTCCCGCGTCACACGTTCACTGCAAAAAGCAAACACCGCGCGGGGATTCCCGGCGGTGTTTGCTGGTTTCTCAGATGACTGAATACTTACATCAAGTCATCGCGCTTCATGTTGGTCATGTTTTCAACCTTTTCCCGAAGCTGAACACGAGCGTCGCGAACCGGTGGAATCAGACCTACATCGAGCAGGTAGCCGTTGCGACCCAGAGCACCTTCGCTCAGGAACTCGGCTGCGTACTGCTGGATACCGGGAACAACGCCCACATGGGCCTTCTTGATGTAGAAAAACATCGAACGAGCCAGCGGATACTTGTCTTCAGAGATGCTCTCGATAGTAGGCTCGACACCGTTCAGTTTGGCCGCCTGCAACTGACCAGAATTTTCTTCCAGGAAGCTGTAACCGAATACGCCGTAAGTTGCAGTGTCACCGATCAGACGCTGCACGATCAGGTTGTCATTTTCGCCAGCGTCGGTGAAGGCACCGTCTTCGCGGATGCTGTGACAAACCGCTTCCATCTTGTCTTCTTCCATGTCCGATATAACAGGAAGGTCTTCACAGCCGCCCTGAAGCCCAAGCTCGACGAAAGAGTCACGCGTGCCAGAGGTCGGAGGTGGGCCCATCACGCGGATTGGCTTGTTCGGGAGGCTGGAGTCAACATCACTCCAGTTTTTATTCGGATTAGCAATAAGAGCGTCGCCCGCTTCGTTTGGCACTTCCTTGCCGAGAGCCAGAAACAGCTGCTCAAGGCTCAGATCCATGTTTTCGGCGTCTTTGGAACTGGCAATCACAATACCGTCGCTGCCGATGCGCACTTCAACAATGTCCTTGACGCCGTTCTCGTTGCACAGGTCAAACTCACTGACTTTCATGCGACGTGATGCGTTGGTGATATCGGGGTGCTGAGTGCCAACGCCCTGACAGAACAATTTCAGACCGCCGCCAGAACCGGTTGACTCAAGTTTCGGTGTCGGGAAGTCCGAGCTACGGCCAAAACGCTCGGCAACAACCGTTGCGAACGGGTAAACGGTAGAAGAGCCGACGATGTTGATGGTATCGCGGGCCATGGCCGGTGCAGAAATGGCTGCAATGCTGCCTGCAAGGGCAAGAGATGTGAGGGCTGTTTTCAGTTTAATCACGTTGGTTCTCCGTCATTCGCGTTAGCTGTGTTAGCTATTTTTTAGTGCTGAGAGTCCGAAAACGTCAGCCTTGGCTGAACTCGTCCTGACTTTCAGGCGAACCGGCGCGGGTGAGCCGATGTGTGGAGAATAAAGGCGCCGTGTGACAACTCTGTTACAGCCACAAAAATTTAACCCTTGTGGCGAATATTTCTTGCAGCCGGCGCCCTGGGCTTTACCATGAGAGCCAATCCGATTACGGCAACCGCCCAAAAAGAAAAAAGGTAGCTTTCATGACAACGCTTGATGACGATAAACCCACGCCCCGTGGAGAACTGGCCATCCAGGTAATTCCTTTACCGTCAGACACCAACGCCAACGGCGACGTATACGCCGGGTGGGTGGTCAAACAGATGGATATTGCCGCGGCATCCACAGCGGGAAGAATATCCCAGGGCAGGAATGCCACCGTTGCCATTGATCGCATGGAGTTCCTGGCGCCATTACGGGTCGGCTCTCAGGTGAGCTGTTATTGCGAGCTGGTGGATATTGGCCGCAGCTCCATGAAGATCAACGTAGAAGTCTGGACGCTGGACCGCACTGCCAAAACACCCCGAAAGGTCACCGAGGCCCTGTTTGTATTTGTTGCTATTGATGAACATGGACGGATTCGGGGAGTGCCAGAGCAGCATTAGTGCGCGTGCTGGCGCCGATCTCACTCCTAACAGGCTTCCAGAGGCGCATAAGCCAGCACCAGCCACTTGGCGCCCTCGTCAAAATTGACCTGCACGCGGGTGTGATGTCCAGTGCCTTCGCAGTTCACCACCACCCCCTCTCCGAACTTCGGATGCCGCACGCACTGGCCGAGCCTGAAGCCGGACTGCTGGGCGGAATCCTGGCTGAACATGCTTTCGTTCGGCCGTTGCATGTTGACCGGTCGGGTTACCGTGTTACGCAGACGCACTTCCTGAAGGCAGTCGCTGGGAATTTCGCGCACGAAGCGCGACAGCGCGTTGAATTTTTCCTGACCATAGAGGCGACGGGACTCGGCGTAGGTCAGCACCAGTTTTGTCATTGCCCGGGTAATGCCGACATACGCCAAGCGGCGCTCCTCTTCCATCCGGCCAGGCTCTTCCAGGGACATGCTGTGAGGAAACAGCCCCTCCTCCACGCCCGCCAGGAAGACCAGCGGGAACTCCAGGCCCTTGGCCGAGTGCAAAGTCATTAACTGCACACTGTCTTCATGGGCCTCAGCCTGGGATTCACCGGCGTCCAGCGCGGCCTGGGCGATGAACTCAGACAGCGCGTCCATTTCACCCTCCACCTCGAAATCTGCCATCGCGTTCACCAGCTCGTCGAGGTTTTCGACCCGAGCCTGAGCTTTCTCTCCCTTCTCGTTGCGGTGATAATCCCGCAGCCCGCTGTCGGCGATGGTTTGTTTCATCAAACCCTGCAGGGTGGCGTTGGGCGCCAGTACGGAGAGCTCTTCCACAATATCAATAAAACGTTGTAGACCGGTTTTGGCTCGGCCTTTCAGATGGCCTGCTGCCAGCAACCGATGCGACGCTTCCCACAACGACAGACTTTCATCGCGCGCCAGTTCCCGGATATCTGCCAGACTCTTGGCACCGATGCCCCGGGGCGGAATATTGACCACCCGCTCAAAAGCTGAGTCATCATTACGGTAATGCACCAGCCGCAGGTAACCGAGGGCGTTGCGGATTTCCTGGCGATCGTAGAACCGCAGCCCACCATAAACCCGATATGGCATGCCCTGGCGCATCAAAGACTCTTCCAGCACCCGAGACTGGGCGTTGGAGCGGTAGAGAATGGCACACTCGCTGCGCAGGTTGCCCTCGGACACCCAGCTGGCAATGGTATCGGCAATGTAGTTGGCCTCATCCTGTTCATTGAAAGCCGCATACAGGCTGATGGGCTCGCCGTCGTCGCCATCGGTCCAAAGCTCTTTGCCTAACCGGCCCTGGTTGTTGGCAATCACCGAATTGGCTGCTTTCAGGATAAGTTGGGTAGAGCGATAATTCTGCTCCAGCCGCACCAGGCGCGCATTGGGAAAGTCGCGCTGGTATTGTTGGATGTTTTCGATCTTGGCGCCGCGCCAGCCGTAAATCGACTGGTCGTCGTCCCCCACGACGGTTAGCGGCACGCGGTTGCCCGCCAGCACTTGCAAGAAAGCGTACTGAATAGTGTTCGTGTCCTGAAACTCGTCCACCAGAATGTGCCGGAAACGGCTCTGGTAATGGGCCAGCAACTGGGGACGATATAGCCAGAGCTCATGGGCCCGCAGCAGCAACTCACCAAAATCCACCAGGCCTGCCTGCTGACAAAGCTTCTCGTACTGGCGGTAGATTTTCAGCATGGTGGAGGTGAAATGGTCGTCCGGGTTGTCCTGAATGTGGTCCGCCCGCAGGCCTTCGTCTTTCCGGCTATTGATAAACCACTGGGCCTGTTTGGGTGGCCAGCGGCTTTCGTCAATCTGGAATTCCCGCATCACCCGCTTGACCATGCGGATCTGGTCATCGCTGTCCAGCACCTGGAAATTCTCCGGCAGACCGGCATCCTGCCAATGGGTGCGCAGCAGCCGGTGGGCAATACCGTGAAAAGTGCCAAACCACATGCCCCGGGTAGGCAGGTTCATCATCTGCTCAATCCGGGAGCGCATCTCCCGCGCTGCCTTATTGGTAAAGGTCACCGCCAGCAGACTGGTGGGTGGCAACTGGTCAACCTGCATCAACCACGCCATTCGATGCACCAGCACCCGGGTCTTGCCACTACCGGCACCAGCCAGCACCAGCAAATGGTCATTCTGGGCGGTAACCGCTTCCCTCTGGGCGTCGTTGAGGGGGTCAATAATCGGGGAAACATCCATGGGCAGACATCGCTGTGTGCAGGTGAATT
>JBDNIR010000459.1:0-5593 GCA_041688195.1 Marinobacter sp. | reverse complement strand
GTCCCGCTCACGCGGCTTGCTTTTTTACCGGCTGTTGCAACAGTCACTGATGACCCAGCCTGTGACCTATGCTCAAATAGCCGGGAAGACAAAACACAAGATATGGGGGGTCGTGGAGCTAAATGGATACCCCCTAATTATATACAGCTCGTTGCGGCTTAGCTAGAGGTGTAATTAGGAATCTCGTTGAACGGAAGTTGTGCGCTGTCCCGCATCTCTAGTAAAGACCGTTGTTGCGAGGGCATTTTCCTCAGTAAGTGTTGCAGACAATCCGCCAGATCCCGCCCCATGAGGATGTCATCCGGCGCGTCAGAGTGCCAAGTCGTGGGCGGCCGTTGCCAGCGGCCATTCTGATCGAAGCGATCGGCGAGCGGATGGTCGCTGCTGTCTTCGTCGCCGAGATCCGTAAGTAACACCTCTTTCTTGCGACTACGCAGCTGCATCTTCGCTTCGTTGATCACAATTCGGCTCAGCCAAGTGCGCACCCTGGCCTTGCCCTCGAAGCCGGATATGCCTTTGTACGCCTTGAGCCAGGCGTTCTGCACCGCTTCACCCGCTTCACTGGGCCCCACTATGGGCGTTGCCAGGGCGAGCAAAGCGTTGTGATGGTCACGCACCAGTTCGGAGAAGAGCGCCTTGTCTCCATTTTGCAATCTGGCCAGGCGCGCTCTATCCATTTCTCACAATCTCTCTTTTTCCCAACGGAATGAAAACCCCGCTGTAACAAAACCCATTTTCACACATCTACGGCAGGACACAATCAACTTTAGAAAAAAAAGCAGGCATTTCTTCTCAGTAGCCACCTGTCTCTTCGGCTGGTTAGGAAAGCCACTTGGCACAACCTTGCAACTTTCGGGAAACACACACGTGAAACGACTACTTTTATTAGCAACGCTCGCTGCGCTGGTCGCCAGCTTCTTCTTATTCGACCTGGATCGGCTGCTGACGCTGGACGGGTTGAAAGCCGGTTTGACTCAGTTCGAGACGCTGCGATCAAACTATCCATTGGTGACAGGCGGTGCCTTCTTCCTGCTTTATGTGCTGGTGACGGCACTGTCACTGCCGGGCGCAGCCGTCATGACCCTTGCTGCCGGGGCGCTGTTCGGTCTGGTCTGGGGTACCGTGATCGTGTCGTTCGCCAGCACTCTGGGGGCGACCGCGGCGTTTCTGGTTGCACGCTTCCTGTTGCGTGACAGCGTCGAAGCCAGATTTGGTGATCGACTCGCTGCCATCAACGATGGCATTAACCGCGACGGTGCATTTTATCTCTTTACTCTGCGCCTGGTCCCGGTCGTGCCGTTTTTTCTCATCAACCTGTTGATGGGCCTCACCCCCATTCGTACCGCCACCTTTTACTGGGTCAGCCAGATCGGCATGCTGGCCGGCACCCTGGTGTATGTGAACGCCGGCACACAGCTGGCGCAGCTTGATTCGCTGTCCGGCATCCTGTCGCCGGCCCTGCTGATTTCCTTCGCGTTGTTGGGCCTGTTTCCCCTGCTTGCGAAAAAGGCCGTGTCCATTGTCAAGGCCCGTCGCGTCTATGCGCGGTATACGAAACCCTCTCATTTCGACCGTAACCTGATCGTCATTGGCGCCGGAGCAGGTGGACTGGTTTCGGCCTACATCGCTGCCGCAGTCAAGGCAAAGGTCACATTGATTGAAGCCCACAAAATGGGCGGCGACTGCCTGAACTATGGTTGCGTTCCGAGCAAGGCCTTAATCAAAAGCGCCAAGGTAGCTCATCTGTTCCGTCATGCAGAAAATTACGGCCTGGATGGGACGCAACCGCAATATTCTTTTCGCAAGATACTGCAGCGTGTCCACGCTGTCATCGCCGCCGTTGAGCCGCATGACAGTATCGAGCGGTATACGGATATGGGCGTAGAGGTATTGCAGGGCTACGCACGCCTGATTGACCCCTGGACGGTGGAAATCAAGCTCAATGACGGAGGAACGCAGCGGCTTACGGCACGCAGCATCGTCATCGCGGCTGGCGCCGCGCCATTTGTGCCACCGCTTCCCGGCATTGAGGACGTTGGCTATGTCACCAGCGATACATTGTGGGATGAATTCGCGAAACTGGATGCCGCGCCGAAACGCCTGCTGGTGCTGGGCGGCGGCCCGATAGGCTGTGAGCTGGCCCAGGCGTTTGCCCGACTGGGTTCTGATGTCACCCAGGTGGAAATGGCACCCCGCATCATGATCCGCGAAGACATCGAGGTAGCGGATCTGGCAAAGCAAAGTTTGAGTAGCGACGGAGTATCGGTCCTAACCGATCACAAAGCATTGCGCTGTGAACTAGATGGCGATCGAAAGATCCTGGTGGCGGAGCACGATGGCAAAGAGGTCCATATCGAATTCGATGCGCTGATCTGTGCCGTGGGCCGTGTGGCGCGCCTGCAAGGTTATGGCCTGGAGGATATTGGTATTGAGACCCAACGCACCATTGTCACCAATGACTATCTTGAAACCCTCTACCCGAATATCTACGCCGCCGGAGACGTGGCAGGGCCCTATCAGTTCACCCATACCGCAGCGCATCAGGCCTGGTATGCAGCCGTGAACGCCCTGTTCGGTCAATTCAAAAAATTCAAGGTGGATTACAGGGTCATTCCGTGGACAACATTCATTGATCCGGAAGTTGCACGTGTCGGCCTGAACGAACAGGAAGCCACGGAAAAAGGCATCCCCTACGAAGTTACCCGCTATGGCCTGGATGACCTGGATCGTGCCATTACTGATGGCGCGGCAGTGGGTTTTGTAAAAGTCCTCACCCCGCCGGGCAAGGACAGGATTCTGGGAGTCACCATTGTAGGAGAACACGGCGGTGATCTGCTTGCAGAGTTCGTACTGGCCATGAAGCACGGGCTGGGCCTGAACAAGATCCTGGGCACCATCCACGCCTATCCCACTTGGGCCGAGGCCAACAAATATGCCGCCGGGGAATGGAAGCGTGCTCATGCGCCACAGCGTTTGCTGGCAATACTTGAGAAATATCACACCTGGAGAAGAGGAACCGCAAAATGAAATATTTAGTAACAGCCTTATTCCTGCTACTGGTCAACGTACAGACCGCATGGGCAGACAGTATTGATCACAGCGTCTGGGATCAGCTGCTCAAACAGCATGTCAAGAGCGTCAGTCAGAACCAGTCAACTGCTGTTGACTATTCGGCTTTTGCCGAAGACCACGGCAGGCCCAAAGGATATATGACTGCAATTTCGAAGGTGCAGAAAAAGACGTCCGATCAGTGGACCTCGGAAGCACAGCTTGCATTCCGGATCAACGCCTACAACGACTGGACGGCAGAACTGATTCTGACCCCATGGCCGCATATCAAATCCATCAAAGACCTGGGCGGTGTATTCACATCACCCTGGAGCAAGGCATTTGTGCCGCTGTTTGGCAAGACCTGGTCTCTTGATGACATTGAGCACGAATTGATTCGCGGCTCCAGTCGCTATCAGGATCGAAGACTCCATTTAGCGGTCAATTGCGCCAGTATCGGTTGCCTGGCACTACGCGCAGAGGCCTATACCGTTGATCAGATTGATCGCCAGCTGGATGAACAAACCCAGCTGTTTCTCGCCGACCGCAGTCGCAGCCGGCTCAACAAGGAAACCCTGGAACTATCCTCGATTTTCAAATGGTATCGCGAAGATTCCGAGAAGGGCTGGCTGGGGTACCGCGCTTTACCTGATTTTCTGTCTGCACACGCTGATGCGCTGGGCTTGTCACCCGCTGCGGCGGGCGATTGAAAGCCAAGCAGATGGATATTCGATTCCTTGACTACGGCTGGCGATTGAATGCGGTCAAGTAGCTGTATCTCCATTTTCACCAAGAAAGTCGATGAAATTCTACCTGCCCAATATATGCAAGCTGCATAGCCCAATCACGGGCACAGTGCTGCTACTGATGGCCATTTGCTATCCCGCATACAGCAAAGCGGATGAACCACGCCGGTTCATTACGCTTACTTTCGAAAATGACCTGTTTACGGGGCAGGATGACGGATTCACCAATGGCATAGGCATTACCCTGGGCTCGGCAGCTTTCGCTCACTTTTCCCCGGACAACCTGCCGGGTTGGCTTCACTGGCTGACCAAGAATCTTTACATCAGCACCATGGAGGACAAGCAAAGAGGTGTCGCGCATATGTTTTTTCAACGTATGCAAACACCCGAGGATATCGGCGAGCCGTCACTCATCAAAAATGACCTCCCATACGCCGGGCTGATTGCATGGCAGGGCACGTTGTACGCCTGGGATGATCAGGTGTCTGATCAGTTCTCCCTGTACCTGGGCGCAGTAGGCCCGGTCAGCCTGGCGGAGCAGGCGCAAACCCTGATTCACAAAGCTCTCGGGTCAGAAGACCCCGAGGGCTGGGATAACCAGATTGAGAATGAGCCCATCTTCAAGGTAGAGGCACAGCGGGTCTGGCGGATTTATATGGCTGGTCTGGGTCGTTTCCAATTCGATGTACTGGGTCTCATTGGGGCCGGCATAGGCAATCTGGAATCCGCCAGCAAAGGCGGCATTGCCGTCCGCTGGGTCAACAACCTCCGCTCCAGTTTTTCCACGTTTTCCTTGCAGGCGGACCGTCAGGTAAACCCGCTGGCACTGACCTCAAAACGAGATTTCTATGTGTTTGCGGGAGTCCGGGCAGGATATGTGCTAAACGATATTCTGGTAAACGGGAATACCTTTACCGACAGTCATTCTGTGCCGCTGGAACATTTCCAGGATCAGGTCAGTGGTGGTGCCGTCTGGAGCTTCGGTGACTTTTCCTACGTCTTCCAGATATCCTCGCTGAGTTCCCGAACGACAGTGCTCAATGAGCGAGAAAAATTTGGTGGACTTAGCGTGACCTATCGGTATCAATAACATGAACAAATTACTGAAAATAATGCAAATCGTTTTCGCACCAGCCCATCTGCGTCGAACCCTGCTGATCACTTTGTTGGTAGGCAGTTGGCTCACCCTCTTTAATCTGGGAGACCTGCTCATTACCCAGCCCATGAATCTGGCGATGGCCGCCAAGATAGGTCTCAATTTTCTGACCCCGTTTGTAGTGGCCAATCTAGGGCTGTTGTCTCACAGCGACCTTAAGTGAATGCGGCTATCGGACGAGTAGAATAGCTGCGCTGTTTGACCAGATCGTTGGCGCTAACTTCCTATAAGCTGAAATAGGTTATTACGCATAAACTTCGAATTACCATTCGCAGCAAGGTAAGTTACCCACCAGCTAGAGTCCCGGCAGTCGCACGCCGCGGCGCAACGTTGCCGCAGGAACGTTTTCCAGGCGATGCAGGGTATCGACGATCCAGGCTAATTCCCGTTCCATACGTTGTGGGGCTAGCCCGCATCCATCACCAAAAAGCACGGCGAAGCACCCATAATCCTATATAATTCAGTTATCTAGACTGGGGTCAAGGGAGTGCTTCGCCGTGACAATGTTACCAGAAACCATTGGCGTTTGGCGGGTAAAACGACGCCGTGTCGAGGCTGAATTCAGTGGCGGTGAGATCAGTTCCCATGGCGGCGCCTTGCTGCTGCGCCAAGTTGATCAGCGTTTGGGGTTGACCTCGTCGAT
>JBDNIR010000458.1:0-3037 GCA_041688195.1 Marinobacter sp. | reverse complement strand
TATTCTTTGAGAATGTAGGCGGTTTTTTCCAGGCTGTTTTCATCTTCATCCAGGAACCGGAACAGGTTCCATCCGATGCGGACCATATCGTTGCTGTTGAGCCTTTGTCGGCCGCCTGATTCTCCAGGCTGGCATCGTCCAGCGTGCCGCTTTCCAGAGGGCCCTGGAGGATTTCCATTAATGTTTCAACGGTGATACGACTGGCAACTTCGCCGCCTTCATAGCCGCCCATTCCATCTGCCACAATACCCAGCGCCTCCAACGCTTCATCCGGCTTGCCTTGCGCCAACAACAGTTAACCGAGCTGAAACCTTGCCTCTTGTACGTTATACCGGAGCTTTCGAATCTCCCGGAAGGATTGCATCCAGAACAGCATGACCACGAACCCGGCTGTCAGAAAAACGACCACCTGACCGAGCGGAAGCCATAGCTGCTGGTAAAGCGCCAGTGCGGCCTGGGTCAACAACAGCCCGCCAGAAAGCAGAACAACCAGCACCACCGACATGGCCGCACTAAGGGCCGGCACAACAAACACCAGAAACCCGAGGCAGAGCACGACAGCACCCTGAATGACATGAGCAAACCAGACCGGTGGCTTGTTGAACGCCGTCGAACAGGATGCGGTCGAGCACAGACAATAGCGGCAGCTCAGCGCTGGCCAGCAAGACCAACGCGGCAAGAGCGACCACCAGAAGGCGAAGACTGAACAGGCGTGATAACAGGAAGGGGATGGCATCTCCTCCGTGCAACTGCAGAAAAAGTTTTTGGCAATTTAGAAAGAGATGATGGCAGGGGATACAGGCGGTTTAACGTTTTTTGTAAGTTATTGTGCTTTGTCTTGTGCTGTTCAGGCGCAGCTCTGGTCAGTATCTGCTATCGACATCCTGGTAGCCGGCAGATAACATCCTGATCGGTAATAACCGGATTCACATCAAACGACTTAAGGAACGAGTCGATGCCTGAAATACTTTTTGCCCGGAAACCAATATTCCCAACTGAACTGGTTGGTGATGACCCCTCCTCGATTGAAGCCTTCCTGCGTCGTAATGGTCTCAACGAAAATGAAATACTCCAGCCTGGAAGGGCCTATTCTTTTGCAACCAAAGACACTTTTACCCTAACGACGTTGCGGCGGCTGAATTCCTTGCCGGTGTCTGAGCGTATGTGCCTCGCCCGCAGTGCCGAGGCCATGGGAAATGAGGCTCATGTGCTCAGAGTGTTCTTTGAAACGAATTTGTCGCCCGAAAATCTGAAAGAGATCAATGGCCTGGTTGGCGCCGGAGCGACTGCCGCTTTTGTGCGGTTGAATGGTTTTCAACAGGCGTTGGTAAAGTATCAGGAAGCACTTCTTAACTTTACAAAGGTGCACAAGTCCCAGGGGCCTGGCATTGGTACTCGGAGAATACAAGCAGAGAAAGCCACGCATAGGGCTTTTCAGCGCCTCAAGAAAGCTTATGAAGTCGAATTAAATCGAATCTCTCCAATAGCGTATCGCCACAAAAATCGCGGTAACGCTTTAAGTAATGCTGAAAGAGGTGTTCTTCTTGCGTCCCGAAGCTCAAATATAAAACCCGATGCCAGGCTGTTTGTAGCGGATGCTGCTGATGCCGGACGACTGGGGGCTTTCAGCAGATTTTTGAACAATACAGGTCGCTTGGCAGTCGTTACTGATGCCACGTTGCGCGCGAACAAAGTTCATACGACTTACGAAAGCGGGGGTAATTGGCTTCGAGAATCCTCAATCCAAATGACTGGTTTTGGGATCGGAGGGGTCACCGGAGGTCTCACGGGACAAGGTGTGGTAGCCGGAGGAACAATCTTGGCTGCAAAAGCTGGTCTGCTTGTAGCTGGACCAGTTGGTTGGGCTGTCCTTGGGGTCATTGTCGGAGCGGGTTTTGTCGCTGGTTACAAGGTTGGAAGTTTCATTGATAACGAGGCACAAAGTGCGGCTTCGAGACTTTGGGATCGATAACAATGTTTGAAACCGCTGCAGAGAATTGGTACTACGCCATCTTTAGTATTCTCATGACCGTCACCTTTATCTCCTGGCTCGGGTTTGCCCGTTTCTCGATGGCGCGTATCGAGAGGGAAATGAAGAAGGATGGTCTGCTACGTTCCGCCGCTTGGGACGGTGTGGGGCTGAGGGTGCTCTGGTACGTACACGCCATCGCTCTGCCCGTAGGCGATTGGAATCCCGCAAATAATCCGTTTATCGATGTGCCTACGGTAAGGTGTTACGCAAACCGGTTTGACAGGATTCTGGGGATGATTTTGTTCGTGTCAGGGAATAGCTGGGTTATTTTCATTGTTGTTTTTGGGATGATACTCGATGTCGGTTGATCAACAGTAAAGCAAAAAGCACCTATATGTCTGACTTCTAATTACTCTGAACTTAGACTCAAACCGCTCCCCCAGCCGCAACCCCCGAGGCCCATGCCCATTGGAAATTATGACCACCCAGGTGCCCGGTGACATCGACAACTTCGCCGATGAAGAACAGGTTGGGGCGGTTGTTGACGGCCATGGTCTTTGAGGAGAGCTGGCGGGTATCTACGCCGCCGAGGGTGACTTCGGCGGTGCGGTAACCTTCGGTGCCCGCCGGTTTAACTTGCCAGTGGTTGAGGGTATTTGCAATAGCCTCAATATCACTGTTCTTCAGGTGTTGCAGGGCTCCCTGCCAGCCGTTGAGATCGTTGAAGGCCTGAGTGAAACGCTTGGGCAGGGTTTGTGTCAGGTAGTGGGCGACGGTCGACTGTGGTCTGGACGCCCGCAGGTCGGCCAGGTCCTGTTCAGCGTTGAGTCCGGGTAGCAAGTCAACGGTTAGTGCATCGCCGGGGCTCCAGAAACTTGAAATCTGCAACATGGCGGGGCCACTCAGCCCACGGTGGGTGACCAACATGGGCTCCTGGAAATGCTCGTTGTTGCAGTGCACGTCCACAGGGCAACTGACGCCGGACATTGGCGCCAGGCGGGACTTGAGTTCCGGGTGCAAGGTGAAAGGTACCAGCCCCGCCCGCGTCGGCAATACCTCAAGCCC
>JBDNIR010000457.1:0-4832 GCA_041688195.1 Marinobacter sp. | reverse complement strand
TGGCTCTGGCTCTGGCTCTGGCTCTGGCTCTGGCTTGGGTGTTTCTTTTGGCGGCTTCTGGGGTGTTTCAACCAGTTCAGGCCTGGATGTGGCCGGTTTCGGGTTTTCTGCCAGTGATATTCGGATGGATTGCACGGTATTGCCGGCGCTTTGACCTTCCGGTCTGTTGAGCTCCGGTGCGGCAGGGGCGGCCAGCAGCAGGGTAAGCGCCGTGAGCAACAGCGATACCACCAGAATAACGAGGCGGGCTGTTGCGCTCATTGACCGGGCTCCGTCAACAGTATGACGTTCTCATAGCCGCCGTCTTCCAGAAGCCGGAACAGTCGTTCCAGATCGGCCATGGTAACGCTTCGGTCCGCCGCAATGCGTAGTTCTTTGGTGTTGTCCGTTTTTGGCAGCGTGCCCAGCAACGTGTCCGCATCTACGCTCTGACCGTCTACTGACCAGTCGGCGCCGCTTTTAACCATTAGATCCGCTTCCGGCGATTGTGGGCTGCGCGGCTCGGACACGCCGGGCAATTCCGGCAAGGGTGACGCCGTCATCTGCCCTGCCACCATAAAAAACATCAGCAGCAGGAAGACCAGGTTGATCAGCGGCAACAGGCTGTCTTCGACGCGCTCCATCAGGGTTTTGCCGTTTCCCGGTGGCGGTGGTACCAGTGATGCCATGGTTTATTCGGCTCCGCGTTCCGCTGGCGTCCGTTGCCAGCGCACTTTGAAACCGGCCCCGCTCAGCTCGCTCAGGCTGGTGGTAAAACCGGCCAGCGAGGCATTGCCGTCAGCTTTCAGGTTGAGCTCACCGATACCGGCTGCCCGTAAGGCAGAGACCAACTCCCCGGGCTGCCAGCGCTGCTGGTTCCAGCTCAGTTCACCGGTGCTTTCCAATACCACCAGTGGACGCGGTTCACTCTGGGTGATCCCCCGGGGAGCCGTGCTGTTCTCAAGCTCCAGATGCTCGGTGGGCAACAGCCGGGTGGTCAGCATAAAAAACACCAGCAGGATAAACACCACATCAATCAGCGACGTGATGCGAATAGGCATCGACCGTGGAGGCCGGGGTTTAACCAGCTGCACGGGCAGCACGGTGTGTTTGGGCTGGCTGGTCACCAGTAACCTGAGATGTGGCAGGTCCTTGATACGCTGCGGGTTCTGGCGCCGGCAAGTGGGTTGAGATAATGCGCACCAGGGTGTCATTGAGAGTGGTGTTAAGGCGGCGCAACCGGAACTCGATCCAAGCGGCCAAAGCGGCAAATGGAATCGCGATCACCAGCCCGGCGGCGGTGGTAGTCAGGGCTTCGTAGATACCGCCGCTCAGCTCGCTGGCACCTGCCTGGCCCGTTGAGGACGCCATCGTGCTGAAGGCGGCCATCATGCCCATTACAGTGCCCAACAGGCCCAGCAATGGTGCCAAGGCTGCTATTACCTCGATGATCTTTAGCGGGGCCTCAAAGGGCTGCAATGCTTTCTGGGAGCGGCGCGCCAACTCTTCACGGAGTGCGGTGGGATCAAGGTGGTCGAGGCTGGCGGTCATGGCGTAGGTCATCAACGGCGCCAACGGGTTGGCGCGGGCCAGCCAGCCTGATGCCGTCTCGATCTGCTCCGGTGTTTGCCGGCCTGGCTGCTGCTGCCATTGTTTAAGAGCGGAGCGCAGACGGCCGTTCATGCGAGGGGCGAAAACGGCTCCGGACAGCATCAGGTAGAAGAACGTCACCAGACCGACAATGGCAAGCCCGATCAGCACCAACATGACCGGGCCGCCCATATCGATCAATTGTTGCAAGGGAGTCATTGCTGCGCCCGATGCTTCGGTGAGGGTGGAGACAGGCATGTATGCACCTCGTGACTGATAATAATGAATCAAATGATAACTATTATCGTTAGAGTTTTCCAGCCATAACCGAAATTCTGATGCGTCTCTGATACACTTATGGACGTAACAACCTATATGTACCGTGGCCGGGCTTAACATTGGATATCCGGAGATATTTTGCGAAAGACCATTACTCAATGGTTCGACAGCCTCGTCAACAGGGCAGTACTGCTTGTGGTTGTCGTGACTGTTCTGACGGCTGTTATCGTGACGGTGGTCAGTGTCCAGGTCAGCAGGCAAGAACTGGAAGCCCAGACGCGCGCACAGGTGACGACTATCGCGAGTATGGTCGCCCTTGATGTTGACCAGAAATTAGCAGAACGGTTTTTAGTCCTGTCCAATGTCGCTGAATCACTCACCATGGAGGAGATTACCTTTGAGCTGCGCGCGCAGTTGCTGGATGTGGAACTGACCATGCTGAGGCTTGGGCGCGACACGCTCAACGAACGTCTGGTTTTTGTGTTGAGGGACGACCGGGAGCGCCGGCAGCACGAAGAGAAGCTGTCCTGGGAAGCTACCCATGACACCCTTACGGGCCTGCTCAACCGTCGTGGATTTAATGACACCCTCACCAAGTGGCTGTTGGAAGCGAACAGTCTGACACGCCCAAGTGTGATGATGCTGATCGACCTGAACTACTTCAAACCGGTGAACGACCGGGGCGGGCACCTGTTGGGTGACGACCTTCTGCGGCGGCTGGCCAGATGCTTTACCGACGCTGTTCGGCAGTCGGATTTCGCGGCCCGGCTCGGAGGGGACGAATTTGCGATCATTCTGCCAGCCTGTGGCATTGAGCGGGCAAAAAAGTTGGCCGAGGATATCAGAGTGTCGGTGGGAGGCCTGCGGATTGAGAAAGATGACGTATCTTATGGAGTCACTGCAAGTATTGGCCTGACGGAACTGTCAGCCCAGGACTCCGGCCCGCGCGAAACCGTGGCCCGGGCTGATAAGGGGTGTTATGCGGCCAAGGCCAGAGGCCGTAACCTTGTGGTGACAGTACCGGCACCCCCGGTGACTGCCGTTCAATGAGACCGGGCTGTCCAGCCAGTCGCAGTTAGTGATCGGCAATCTCGTCTTCGGTGAAGAGGAACTCGCGCAGGTGGCCGTCAAACTCTTTGCTGTTGCGACGCATCCATTCAAGGCACATTGCCGCGTGTTCCATTTCTTCCATGATGGATACGATACAGTGGTGCAGGTTCAGGGATTCCATAGTGGGTAGACCAACATGAGCAAGGTTTTAGACGATGTCGAAGTCAGTCGGCGTTCGCTGCGTCTGAAGGGCTTTCTTATAGCTGGCCTGGGCGTTTTGCTGCTGTCTCCGGATTCCCTGCTGGTTAAGGTAACAGAAGTGTCGCCGCTGGTTTTCCTGTTCTGGAGGGGCCTCTTACTGGCCTTCGGTTTTACCGTGATCAACACCCTGCGTTATGGCCGAGAACTGCCGGGACTGATGGTGAAAGGCGGCTGGGCTGGACTGTATTGCGCGTTTGCTTTCTTTCTCAGCACTGTTGGGTTTGTTACGGGTATTAAATACACCGCAGCCGGGAATGTGCTCGTGATCATCAATACAGCACCCGTGATAGCGGCATTACTGGCCTGGGCATTCTGGCGAGAACGCTTGCCGCTTCGCACCTGGGTGTTGATTGGTGTTTGTGTGGGCGGCGCCACCCTGATGGCCCTTGGAGAAATGGGCAAAGGCGAACCCCTGGGTCTGCTGATGGCTGGTCTGGCGGCTTTTGGCTTGGCCTCCAACCTCGCCGTGGCAAGATCCCGATCTACCGTGGATATGAGTGTGATGCTGGTATTGGGTGCGTTGTTGACCACACTGATCGCAGCCATATTAGGTGGTGCGCAATGGCCGGGGTGGCCGGATATGGGCTTTATCGCGCTGTTGTGTCTCGGTTTTTTGCCATCGGCTACGATTCTTATCCAGACCGGGCCGCGTTATCTTCCCGCTGCCGAGGTGAGCCTGTTGCTGTTGCTGGAAACCGTCATCGGCACTTTTCTGGTGTGGGTATTTCTGGCCGAAGTGCCGCCACCGCTGAGTTTCGTGGGTGGAGGTATTATCCTGGCGGCGCTGGCACTGAACGGGGCGATTGAGGCCCTTCGGCAGCGCCGCCGGAACAGCCGTCTAGCCAGTCCACCACCCTGAGGCTCCCGCAGCCTGCCAGAGCAGTCGCAGGGCGAGCAAGGTCAGAAGCACGTTGAACATCTGGTGGAAACGCCGGTTGCTGAGCGTGCTCAGCAACCTCAGGCCCAGCCAGGTGCCGAGGAAACCGCAAGCGATCATGGCCGCCACAAATCCGATCCACTCCTTGAATACAAAGCCGGCGATGCCGAAAATCAGTGCCTTGGGCGCATGCTGGAGTGTCATTGCAGCAGCAAAGGTAGCGACAGTGGCTTGCCGGTCAGTATGTATCTGCTTGATGAAGGCCGCCACTAACGGGCCGCTCGCCCCCACAAACAGGCTGATAAAACTGGTCAGGGCGGAGGCGCAGAAAATACCGGCCCGTCCGAACGCCAGTTTAGGCAACGCCGGGCCCCAACACAGGTAGAGAATAAATACCCCGATGGTCAGTTGCCAAAGATAGGCTGGCAGATCTACCAGTAACCATGCCCCCAGGGCCGCGCCCACCAGCACACCGGGTGCAAACGCGGTAATAACCTGCCAGTCGATGTGGCGCCATGTCATGGCCACCCGTCCGCCGTTGGAACCCAGTTGTATCAATCCGTGTACCGGGATGATAGCGGCCGGCGGCACCCAGAACGCCATCAGCACCAGTAGCAGGACACCTCCACCGGCACCCAGGCTTGCCGTTATCATCGAGGTAAGGACGGAGCAGGCCAATAAAAATAGCACCACACCGACTGGCAGCATGTCGGGCATCAGAACAGCAAGATCCACAGTGAATCTATCCTCAGGGCAGTATGGGCGCTACCGGCAGAAATCGGTTTCCCGCAGCCGG
>JBDNIR010000456.1:0-8203 GCA_041688195.1 Marinobacter sp. | reverse complement strand
GTCATTAGTGACCGAAAAGGCCACTGCCTGAGTTCCTGACAGGAAGTGCGTCAGTTGGTCGATGGTCGTTAAATCGTCGAGCTTCATAATGGCTTTCATCCCGCCATCATGAACAAATCCTGCGCTTGCTTCAGACTCATTGGATGTTAGAAACACAGCCCCTCTTCAGACTCACTTCATATTGGACAAGGCTCCTTCTGGACACCGCGGACGATGCCCCGTATCATCTTTTCTTCTAGGAGGCTGTCGGACTTAAGCGATCGTAACGAGCAAGGTGGGAAACCTGGAAAGCACTTCCGGCATGAATTCAGTTACCGCAGTGGTATTCGCGAAAATTCGCAGGTGCCCCATCGCATCGTTTGTGAGATCCGAGAACTCGTTTTTGACATGCTCCACCTGGCGCAGGATCGCCCGGGCATGGCGTAACAGTTGTGTGCCTGCCGGAGTGAGTTTTACGCCCTTGCGCTCGCGATAGAACAAGCGACTGCCCAACTGCTGCTCCAGAGACTTGATGCGAGTGCTGGCCGCAGCCGTGGAGAGACAGGCACGGTTGGCGCCGCCGGTCAGGCTTTCAGCCTCAGCAACGTGGGTAAACAGTCGTAGATCGACAAGATCAAAGTGCATAACGCTTTCTCGTTTTTTTCATCTCGATTGGTAGCACCTGTTCAGCTGAGCAGAACGCCACCTTTTGTAAAAGCGACTTCTCTAACTTTACCGTTGTGCGGATCCTGTGTCTAAATATAGACATAGGGATTACCGGATGTCCAAGCTGTCGCCAGCCCACTGGATCGGAAAGACAGAAACCTGCAGTGACGCGATAGATCTGGCTCACGTTGTCAGGGTTGCCGCCACCCTCGATGCGCCGCGGCCAGGTGCCGGGGAGCCGTTACCGATGCTGTGGCACTGGGCGTTCTTTCAGGAGCCAGTGTCTGCGGACGGGCTGGGGGAGGACGGACATCCGGCCAGGGGCGGTTTTCTGCCCCCTGCGGATAACAGGAATCGCATGTGGGCCGGTGGCCAGCTGGATTTTGTACGTCCTCTGCGTGTTGGTGTGCAGGCTCATCGGACCACAACGATCGGCGCTGTTGAGGAAAAGCAGGGGCGCTCCGGCAGTCTGCTGTTTGTTACCGTGAACCACGACTATACACAGGCAGACCAGCTTTGCGTCCGCGAGCAGCAGAACATTGTCTACCGCGAACCTACCGCCCCCAAGAAAAATTCAGACTTTGTTGTGCCGGAGCCGGCCTGGTGCGAGCGCTTTCATCCGACCCCGGTGACCCTGTTTCGGTACTCGGCGGTAACCTTCAATGGTCATCGGATCCATTACGACCATCCTTATGCCACCGGCGTTGAAGGCTACATCGGGCTGGTCGTGCACGGTCCTTTGCAGGCCACGCTAATGCTTCAGATGTTCCAGCAGCACTATTCCGGTCGCATACCGAAAGCATATACCTACAGGGGCTTGAGACCGCTTACCGCAGACGAACCGTTCAACATCGCCGGCGCCGATATCGCAGCAGACCGAGCCCGCTTGTGGACCTTTACCGAGCGCGGTCCAGCCCACCATGCAGAAGTCCAGTTTGAGGAATCCTAATGTTTGACCCAGACCAGTATCAGGAAATTCGTGACGGGGTGAAAAGCCTCTGTGAAAAATTCGACGGTGCTTACTGGAGAGACCTTGACCAGCGGAAAGAATTCCCCGAGGAATTTGTCACCGCGTTAACAGAGGCGGGCTGGCTGTCGGCAATGATCCCGACGGAATACGGTGGCTCGGGACTGGGGCTGGCAGAGGCCTCGATCATCCTGGAGGAAGTAAACCGGAGCGGCGGTAACTCCGGTACCGTCCATGGTCAGATGTACAACATGTTTACCCTGCTGCGACATGGCAGCGAGGCACAGAAGACAGAATACCTGCCCAGGATCGCTAGCGGTGAGCTGCGATTACAATCCATGGCGGTGACCGAGCCCAGCACCGGCACCGACACCACAAAAATCAAAACCACGGCGGTTCGGCAGGGTGATCATTATGTGGTTAACGGCCAGAAGGTCTGGATTTCCCGGGTCCAGCATTCCGATCTTATGATCCTGTTGGCACGAACCACGCCGCTGGCCGAGGTACAGCAAAAGTCCAGGGGGATGTCGATTTTTCTGGTGGACCTCCACGATGCCATCGGTAACGGTTTGAGCGTTCAGCCCATCAGTAATATGGTCAACCACGAAACCAACGAGCTGTTCTTCGACAACCTGAAAATTCCCGCAGAAAACCTGATCGGTGAGGAGGGGATGGGATTTCGTTACATCATGGACGGCCTCAACGCCGAACGTGCCTTGATCGCTGCGGAATGCATTGGTGACGGGCGTTGGTTTATCGAGAAAGCCCGTAAATATGCCTCTGAGCGGGAGGTGTTCGGCCGGCCTATTGGCAAGAACCAGGGCGTACAGTTTCCCATTGCTCAGGCCCATATCGAAATTGAAGCTGCCGATCTGATGCGCTGGCGCGCCTGCCAGGAATACGACAACGGCAAGCCAGCGGGCGCCAGCGCCAATATGGCGAAATACCTGGCGGCGGAAGCGTCCTGGAAAGCGGCCAACGTATGCCTGCAGACCCACGGCGGCTTCGGATTTGCTTGCGAGTACGATGTAGAACGCAAATTCCGTGAGACACGCCTGTATCAGGTAGCGCCGATCTCAACCAACTTGATTCTTTCCTACGTAGCTGAGCATATCCTTCAGCTGCCACGATCGTTCTAGGAGCTAGTGATGGCTAACGCAACCCGGACTCTTGCCGGATTTCTGGCTGATATGACGTATGACGATATTCCTGCCAGCGTTGTCGATCGCTGCGAGGAACTCTTTCTGGACTGGTTGGGATCGTCACTGGCCGGCAAGGACTATCCCCCCATTCCGCTTTTTCAGAGTTATGCCCGGCGGATGGGCCCCGGTGACGGCCACTGCGAAGTGTTGGTCGATCGAAGCCGTACCTCACCCTGGTTCGCTGCCTTCGTCAACGCCGCGTCATCCCACGTAATCGAGCAGGACGATCTCCATAACAGCTCGGTGCTCCATCCCGGTACGGTGGTTTTCCCGGCAGTTCTGGCCGCCGCCCAGGATCTGGATGCGTCAGGTCGGGAACTGATCCTGGCGGCGGTGGCTGGATACGAGGCGGGGATCCGGATTGGCGAATTCCTGGGACGCTCGCACTACACCATCTTTCACACTACCGGAACGATTGGCACGCTGGCCGCAGCGGTCGCTGTAGGCAAGTTGCTCAAGTTCGATACTGACCAGTTCGTCAACGCACTTGGAAGTGCCGGCACCCAGGCATCAGGTTTGTGGGAATTCCTGCGTGACGCTGCGGACTCCAAACAGCTCCATACCGCAAAAGCTGCCGCAGATGGACTTCTGGCGGCCTATATGACGGACGAAGGGCTTACCGGAGCAACCCAGATTCTTGAGGGTCGTCAGGGTATGGCCGCAGGCATGTCAGACGATGCCGAGCCTGCGTTTCTGACAGATCGGCTTGGGTCTCGCTGGGCACTGGCGGAAACCTCGTTCAAGTTTCACGCTTCCTGTCGCCACACGCATCCGGCAGCAGACGCACTGCTGGCGCTGATGCAGGAACACGGACTCGACAGCAGCAAGATCGAGTCCGTCACTGCAAAAGTGCATCAGGCAGCAATAGATGTGCTCGGTATGGTGGATGAGCCAACCACCATCCACCAGGCAAAGTTCTCAATGGGCACCGTGCTGGGACTGATCGCTATATACGGCAGCGCCGGCGTCCTCGATTTCCAGGATCGAGCATTGCAGAGTGAAGAGGTGGCGCGCTTCCGCTCCAGGGTCAGCATGGCACTAGATCCGGAAGTGGACAAAGCTTATCCAGCTAAATGGCTAGGCCGCATCGAAGTCATTACAACCGATGGTCGACGACTGAGTGCAGCGATAGATGACCCCAAAGGAGATCCGGGCAACCCGCTGTCACGAGACGAACTCGAAGAAAAATTCCACAGGCTGGTAGCCTTTTCACAAGCCGCGACGCAGGCCGAGGCGGATCAACTGATCAGTTGGTCCTGGCAGCTTCGGGATGCCGGCAGCGTTAGAAACCTGCTGCCCGCAAGCCACCGTCTGACTCCACCAACTGACAGGACGAGCTCATGAGCAACAGCGAAATCCGTCCGCTGGACGGTATCACCGTGATCAGTCTCGAGCATGCGATTGCCGGCCCATTCTGCACGCGCCAGTTAGCAGATCTTGGTGCCAGGGTTATCAAGATCGAGCGCCCGGGCGTGGGGGATTTCGCCCGCGGATACGACGAGCGGGTCCACGGTCTCTCCTCGCATTTTGTCTGGACCAACCGCTCCAAGGAAAGCATTACTCTGGATGTCAAAGCGGAGCCGGCCAAACCCATTCTTGAGCAGTTGCTGCAGGAGGCCGATGTTCTTGTACAGAATCTGGCTCCGGGTGCCGCGCATCGTCTGGGGCTTTCTTACGAGACGCTCCATGAAAAGTTTCCCGGACTGATCGTGTGCGATATTTCCGGTTACGGCGACAGCGGACCCTACCAGTACCGTAAGGCCTATGATCTGCTGATCCAGAGCGAAGGTGGTTTTCTGTCAACGACCGGTGCTCCCGGCCCCGACGGAATGGCCAAGGCAGGCTGCTCAATCGCCGACATCTCCGCCGGTATGTACGCCTATACCAGCATCCTCTCTGCTTTAATGCTCCGCCAGAAAACCGGAGAGGGCTCCCACATCGATGTGTCGATGCTGGAGTGCCTTGTGGAGTGGATGGGGTATCCGCTGTATTACGCCTATCAGGGGGCCGAACCACCACCCCGTGCCGGTGCCTCCCACGCTACAATCTATCCTTACGGGCCGTTTACGGCGGGTGATGGCAGACAGGTCATGCTCGGCCTGCAGAATGAGCGCGAGTGGCTGGCGTTCTGCAGCAAAGTGTTGCAAATGCCTGAATTGGCAGAGGATCCCCGCTTCTCCGAAAACCGATTGCGCTCGGATAACCGCAATGATCTGCGGGACATCATCCAGCAGGAATTTTCGTCCATGTCTGCGGAGCAGGTCGCTCAGCGGCTGGATGACGCGGCCATCGCCAACGCCAGGGTGAACGATATGCATGATGTCTGGGCGCATCCGCAACTGAAATCCCGGGACCACTGGAGCACTGTCGGAAGTCCTGCGGGCATGGTGTCGGCGCCGCTGCCTCCGGGCCGGAGCAGTGCATTCACTCCGGTGATGAACCCGGTCCCCGCGCTGGGTGAACATACCGCTGGCATTCTGTCCGAACTTGGCTACCACGAAGATCAGATTCAGAGGTTCAAAGATGATGGCGTCATCTGAAGCCGGCGAGTATAGCGAAGATTCAACGGCGCGCATGTGTTCGATCCTGTTCGTGCCCGGCTCGCGGCTGGATCGCATACAGAAAGCCCTCGACAGCGGTGCGGATGCGGTCATAGTCGACCTTGAGGACGCTGTGGCCGAAGCCGTCAAGACGGCGACCAGAACCGGCGTAGACCGGTTTCTTACAGACCATCCACAGGTCCGAGTGCTGATCCGGGTCAATGCCCCGGGCTCCGCACATTTTGCGAACGACCTGGAAATGTGCCGCCGCCAGCCGGGCGTTTCCGGCATCATGGTGCCAAAAGCCGAGGACGCCCGGGTGCTGGTGCAAGTCGCTGCCAGCTGGTGCTGAACTCCAGCGCGGCCGGCCTCGCGCCGCCGGTGGAGAGCGTGTACCCGGACATCAGCAATGCCGACGCGCTGGAGCAGGCCGCCCGCGATGCTCAGCAGATGGGCCTTACCGGTATGCTCTGTATTCATCCCAGACAACTGGAGCTGGTGCATCGCGCGTTCGAACCGGATGCGCAGGAGGTGGAATGGGCCCGACGCGTGGTCGATAAGGTCACCGGGAGCGAAGCGGCTTTCGCTCTGGATGGCCAGATGATCGATGCGCCGGTGATCGCACGAGCCAGGAAGATCCTGGCTGGATTTAAGAGCCACAGCCAGTCCCGGAGTTGATCCGGATTGACAAGCGGTTTCCGGCGAGCCTGCTGAAGTGCCGCTGGCCAGGATGGCTGATCAAATCCCGTGCCAGCGACGCCCCGCTCTACTTGATGGCGATCGGGTTCACCGGTGAACCGGTACCGCCCTCCATCTTTAATGGCGAGGCGATGAACATGAAGCTGTAGACGCCGTCTTCGGCGCTGTCGGCAGCAAGATCCTCAAGCCAGTAAATTTCAGAGAGCACGACGCCGAGGTCCCGGATCAGTGCGGCGTGCAACGGAATGATGATCTGTTCGCCGTCAATTTCCTGCACTACCTTTTCAACCCCGAGGTTGTCCGCTGCAATGACAGGGATCTCCATGTTCCTGATCCACGCGACCAGCTCTTCGCTGTAACACAGACCAGGCTCCGACATCGCATCCCAGGCAGGATCCGCCTGATCATCGTAGTAGCGTTGAATTGAGCCGGTACGGATGAGGAGAATATCCCGCTTGCGGATCTCTGTTTTCTGGCTTTTCGCCGTTTCCGTCAGGTCCTCCAGCGTTATGCAGGTGCCGGGGCTCAACTGGTAATTGGTGTCGGTGCCTGACTGGCGGCCGATATCCAGCAACACGCCTCTGCCGACGATGCCTTTGTTACCGAGGGCGCTGATGTCAGCGTGGGAATGCCCCCCGACCGTGCTCTGAGAGCTCTTGCCGCCATAGACCTGATCGCCATACCAGGCGTGCCCCAGGGCGTCGACATGAGTTGTACCCTGCAGGTACATAAAGGCGACGTCATCCGAGAATTTCACACCACCAGGTAAGGGGTCCATTTCCCCCGCGATAAAGGAGGATTCGTCTTGCGACATGAAATGCATGGTGGCGGTTCGTCCCGGAAACACCGGGCCACTGCCATGGGTCATGGGGATCTGCAGGGTAAACACTTTACCGTTGACGACGGAGTTTATGCTGGCCTTCACTTGTTCCGGGGTCAGGTAGTTCAGGGCACCGACCTCATCGTCCTCGCCCCATGATCCCCAGTTCTTGGGTTGGCTTTCGAGCAGGGCCTCGATCGTCGCGTTCTGCGCCTGACCGGAGGTCTCCTGCGCATTGATGAATCCGCTGTAGCAGAGTGTGATGACCAGCGAAGTCAGAATGAAGCCATCCTTAACAATGTTGTTTTGATGATGAATCATTTTCTATCCTCTGATTATTGTTGGTTTCCAAGTACTACGGTTAGAAGGTAGTGGAGATTGTCGCTGTTCACTTCGTATTAGCAGAAGGGGGCATTTGGTATCGCAAAAGCTGTCTAAATGGGTTTCAGTGCGCGGTCTCGAGCCCCGCCACCCCAATGCTTACATTGCTAATTGAATTAGATGGTGGTTTTTCGCTGGATCAGGCCTGTCTGCCATAATCAGATGAGAGGCGTTGAGCACTAGTCAGTTGGTCTGGTCAATAAGTCAGCCACCGGTGAAAAGCCATCCGCGACAACAACCGCCAGCACATGTACTACAGACCCGTTCCGCTTGGCGATTAGTCGCATGTCGTCACGGACCCGCACAGCCTCGAACAGTATGCCTGGGATCGGTTGACCACTACTCTCCTCGCCCCCAACTCAGTGGTGCATTCGGATTGCTGTCCAGCTCGAAGAATGTCCCGTAACCGTACGGTTTGAATGTCTCAGGACTGCATGTTGAGCGCCATATTTCAATCAGCTTGGGCAGGTGCTCAAGATTACTCTGGTGCCAGATCCAGCCATCCATCCAGTGAGCCGAAATTGCTTGATGCCAGCGGTCCCGATCGCGATTTGATCATTAACGGCAGCAAGCCAGCTTGTGTAGACCATGGGATCGTAGATCAGCGCGACATCGCCGAAAGCAGGATCACGGAATGGGACATCTCGCAGGCAGAGTGCAGCAAAACCCAGATCGTCGGCCTGCTTGGCTAAAGCGGTATGCCCCTCCATGGTGGGGCTGTCGTTCAGGGGATACCCCTCAAGTTGTGTCAGGATCCCGAAAGTCAGTTTTTCTGGACGAAAGACCTTGCTAAAAACACTGTCAGCCAGGCCAGCGGGTGTCAGCTCGACCCCCTGACTGTCCCGATAGAACAGGCGGCTACCCAGTTGGCCTTCAAGAGCCTTGATACGCATGCTGGCGGCAGCTGTTGACAGGCTGGCCCTTCTGGCACCGCCAGTCAGGCTGTTAG
>JBDNIR010000092.1:0-5089 GCA_041688195.1 Marinobacter sp. | reverse complement strand
GCTCATGCCGACAACTTCAGCGGGGGCCTGCCAGCGGACCTCCGTCTGCAACAATTCCCGCATCAGGCTGAGCCCCATCCAGCGATTATCCGCCACATAGCCCAGGGCATCCTGGCGATGGTCTTCCGCATGCAGATGGGTTGCGCCGAAGCGGCCGCGGTCCGAGACATGGATATGACGAATGGGAGTAGCGTATTCCGACAACCGCTGCCACAAACCCAACTCTTCAAAAATCAGCCTCGACCCCCAAGCCAGCGCGGTGGAGCGGGCGTCATAGCTGGGCTGGTAGCTTTCCGGCAGGGCATTTGGTGAAAGCGGAAAGGCCTCCACCACGGTGATGCGCAGTTGCGGCAACACGCTGGCAATAGTCAGCGCCAGAGTAGCGCCAGCCAGACCACCGCCAGCAATCACAATATCGGTATCAAGGCCGGCGCCGTGCTCAATCGTGGGAGCGGTCACAGTCAGCTCGCCATCAGGGCTTCGATATCATCGATGGTTTTGGGCACCGCCCCGGACAACACGCGGCAGCCCTCCCGGGTTACCACCACATCATCCTCAATGCGGATGCCGATACCTCGCCACTTCTCGTCAACCGAAGTGTTCCTCGGGGCGATATACAAGCCGGGCTCAACCGTCAGGGCCATTCCAGGTTCCAGCTGACGCCAGGCGTCTCCAATTTTGTAATCACCGACATCGTGAACATCCATACCAAGCCAGTGCCCTGTGCGGTGCATGAAAAACGGCTTGTATGCCTCATCCTCAATGGCTTGTTCCACAGTACCGTTGAGCAAGCCAAGTTCAATGAGGCCCTGCACCAGCACGTTCAGCGCTGCTTCATGCGGTTTGTTCCAGTGGTTGTCCGGATGAACTGCTTCGATGGCGGCGTACTGGGCGGCCAAGACCACTTCATAGAGCGCCCGCTGTTCCGGGCTGAATTTACCGCTGACCGGAAACGTTCGGGTGATGTCAGAGGCATAACATTCCAGTTCGCAGCCGGCGTCGATCAGTACCAGATCGCCATCCTTCAGGGCAGCGCTGTTTTCGATGTAGTGCAGGATGCAGCCATTGGTTCCGCTGCCCACGATGGACGGGTAAGCCGTGGAGCGAGCGCCGTGCTCCATGAACGTATGAATCAGCTCAGCTTCCAGGTTGTATTCAAAACCACCTTTGCGAGCCCGCTTCATGGCCCGGCAATGAGCTTCGGCGCTAATCTCGCCGGCCTTCGCCATGACTTTGATCTCATTGGCACTTTTGTACAGCCGGAGATCGTGCAGCAGGTGTTCCAAAGCCACGAATTCGCCTGGGGGCTGAGCTCCGGAACGCACCTTACTGCGGATAACTTTCACCCAGCCCATAACCTGGGCGTCGAAAGCGTGGTCTTTGCCGAGCGGGTAATAAAGCCGGCTCCGGCCTTCGATCATGCCGGGCAGGATGTCGTCGATATCAACAATCGGAAAGGCGTCGTCGAACCTGTACTGCTCGATTGCGCCATCGGGGCCCGCCAGAAAGCCATCCCAAAGTTCTTTCTCCGGATTGCGCTCTTTGCAGAACAGCACCGACTCTCCATGCTCCCGACCCGGAATCAGCACCAGCACGGCCTCCGGTTCGCCAAATCCGGTCAGGTACTGAAAATCACTGTCCTGGCGAAACGGATGCAGCACATCCCGATTCCGGGTGCGCTCAGGCGCCGCAGGCACAATCGCGATGCTATCCGGCGCCATGTTCTCCATTAGTCGGCGACGACGTTCGGCAAATTCTTTGATAGGAATCAGTTGATTCATGTCTGCTCCTGCGAGTTATTAAAACTCAGTGCAAGGTTTTTTCGGCGGCTGCCGGTTTTTCCGGCGGATTGAACTCGGTGAATACCGCCAGTGCACCCAAACGCACATATTCGGTAATCTCGGTCAGCTGATACTCGCCTTCTTCACTGTCTTCTTCGGTTTCAGAGACCTGGCTGATGGCGACAAAATCCTCAATCAGCTCCCGGATTTCGTCCGGAGCCTGCCCGAGCGTGCCACCGGCTGCCAGCGCCATGCCTTCCAGAAACCCCCTGACCCAGGCTGATAACGCCTGCAAACGCTGGTCCAGTGAATAGTCGTCATCGGGCCCCAACGGCTTGAAGCTCATGTCTGCGGCTTTCAGCTGTTCGAGCGAGGTTTCGTAGGCATCCGCCATGAACGTCACCAATTCCGGAGACTCCTCCGAGGTCGTGGCCGGCAACCCCATGTGCTCACACGCAATTTTCAGCCAACTGATTTCATCAATACGGTGGCCCGCTGCCAAACGACCACACAGACTGCCGTGAAGCTCTGACGGATGGCTGAATGCTTTATGTATCGTGTAGATATTGGCCCAGGTTTCGAAACCGGTGGTGTCAGCGCCCGGGTTGTCGGTATGAGGCATGTAAAGAAGATTTCCTGTACTCAATGGATGGATGCCCTATCGTAGCACCCGCACCTTTTGTTCGCACCGTCAGCGCTGTTATACCACGCTTGACCCGAAGCTAAAAGTCAGAAACTATATGTTATAACATACCACTTTTCGACTGATTGCAATCGGCGCCTACGCCATCGCTATCGGCCTCGGCGCGGCAGCCGCCATCAGGGGCTTTCCGGCACCCCGTGATAGCGACCGCTGAGGTGATGGTGTCTGAGGTGACAATGCCGTAAATTGACCGTTTCGAGGTCCACACTTATAGTTAGTGGCAATACATTACAACGTTGTCGGATACACCATGGAACAGCCCGAACTGCAAGCCTTGGCGAACAAGCTGGATCGCCTGATTGAGCGTTGCCGCAAACTGGAGCAGGATAACGCAGACATGCGAGAGCTGCAGGATGACTGGAACCGGGAGCGGGCTCAGCTTATCCAGAAAAATGATCTCGCAAAGAACAAAATTGAAGCCATGATCGGGCGTCTAAGAGCCCTGGAGCACCATTAAATGCCGCAGCACCCGACCACCGTCGAAGTTGACATTCTCGACAAGGAATACCTCGTCGCCTGCCCGGAAGAGTCCCGCGAAGCTCTCCGCCAGGCTGCACGGCATCTGGACGCCAAAATGCGGGAGATCCGGGCCAGCGGCAAAGTCTTCGGTACCGAGCGCATCGCCGTCATGGCCGCCCTGAACATCACCCACGACATGCTCGAACAGAACACCATGTCGGACGCTGCCACCGGGCTACTGCGAACCATGGATTCCAAACTCGATGGCGCCCTGGGCGACAGCAAAACCGGGACCTGAGGCGGAACTCACCATTACATTTGCATTCGGCCCCGGTTATCCACGTATAATGAGTTCACTTCCTGGGCTGTTCGCCGGTCGGATACGTCCTCGAGCCGATGCGCATTACCCAGGTGGCTACTTTAGGGCATTGTGAGCATGTCCCCCTCGAGGGGAAAGCCTAATGTGTCACAGCGGCCACCAACCTTGAACTTTGGGTTCAAGGGCAACATCCGATAACGGCAGCCCGGGAAGCTTTATTTTAGTGACTCAACCTCTCCCCTTGTCCCCCGATAACTCTGACACCCGTTCCCGTAATGTCTTGCGCAAGGACCTCCGCAGTCGTCGCCGCGCCTTGTCCAATGCGCAGCAAAGTCTCGCGTCAGAGCGTCTGGCGCTGAACCTGCTCAATGACCCTGAACTCTTCAGCACCCATCATGTGGCGATTTATCTTCCCAACGATGGCGAAATTGACCCATGGTGTTACATCACTCAGGGCCGCAACCGCGGCATCCAGTTCTATCTGCCGGTTCTGCACCCTGTTCATCGCGGCAGACTGGTGTTCAGCCCGTTTGATGAAAACACTCTTTTGACGCCCAATCGTTTCGGGATACCCGAGCCCGACTTTAAGAAAGGGCTCAAGCGTCCGCCTTGGGCGCTGGATGCGGTATTAATGCCACTGGTGGGGTTTGATACCGACGGGGGACGGCTCGGAATGGGGGGCGGCTTTTACGATCGCACTTTCGCGTTTACCCGCCACGCGCCCCGCATGGCGCCCAAGCTGATTGGGCTGGCACACGACTGTCAACGGGTGAAAGCGTTACCGGTTGAACCCTGGGATATCCCGCTGCACGCTATTGTCAGCGACCAGGGGACATACCGGGTATGAAGCCCGGGGCTCATTCTTGCAGAAACGAGAAAAATGATGATGTTGGCGCGGGTTCAAGCGCACGCCTGTCATCTTCAGAGGCCTGAATCGACGTAAAGCCAGTGATAACAAGGCCAATGGCAAAAATCAGAACGACTGCCCGGATAATGTCAGGCTTTCGATCCATGGGGCGTTTACTCCTTTGTACAGACACCAAAGCCTTGCAAATCATACAGCTAATTGGTTTTTATCGAATTAGCTGAAAGACTATCACGCATCCCGAATTTTACAATTCTTAACAGGTTAACATATGTTAATCTTTTGCTTTGACGCCGTTGCCCGCCCCGAGAAACAGGCGATAGGCCTCATTATCAGTCATGTTTTCGTAACGGAAACCCACTTTATCCAGCATGGCTTCGAACTCACCCATTTCATTTTCGTCGACCTGGGCGCCCATCAGTACCCGACTATAGGCGGCGCCGTGGTTGCGATAATGGAACATCGAGATGTTCCAGCGCGTGCCCAGTGACATCAGGAACTTGAGCAACGCCCCCGGACGTTCCGGGAACTGGAACTGATAGACTTTTTCGTTGCCAATATGAGGTGCGTGGCCGCCCACCATGTGGCGAATATGCTGCTTCGCCATATCGCTGTCGGTCAGATCAACGACACCGTATCCGTTTTTCCGAAGGTCCTGCACCAACTCTTCCCGGCCGAGGCCACCGTGCTGGATCTGGATACCGACAAAAATCCGTGCTTCCTCGGTATCGGAATAGCGGTAATTGAACTCGGTGATACTACGCTTATGCAATGCGTTGATGAACGACTTGAAAGCGCCGGGGCGCTCAGGGATGGTTACCGCCAGGATAGCCTCACGCTTCTCGCCGATTTCTGTACGCTCCGAAATGTAACGCAGGCGGTCAAAATTCATATTGGCACCGCTGAGCGTTCCGATCAGATTCTTATTTTCGATTTGTTCCCGTTCGATGTACTTCTTGATG
>JBDNIR010000455.1:0-4169 GCA_041688195.1 Marinobacter sp. | reverse complement strand
GGCGCATTTTCAGGCCCTTCAGATCGGCCAGGCTGTTAATCGGTTTCTTGGAGTGAATGATATTGGCGTCGTGCTGAATCGGTCCGACGTAGAACAGGCCAAATTTCTTGTAGATTTCGCGGGTTTTTTCCAGCATGCCCAGGGAATAGAACATGGTGTCCCACTGGTGCGGCTGATCGGGGCCGGCCGGGTAGGAAGACAGGAAGACGGAGGCCGGAATCTTGCCTGACCAATACAGGGTGAAGGGGTTCATGCCCTGCAGGACGCCGCTACGGACGGCTTCAAACAGACCGTTGTTATCGGCAGCGACCGCTTTGGCGGGGAAACAGGTGAATTTGAGCTCACCGCTGCTTTTCTCTTCAATGCTGTCACACCAATCTTTGAACAGGTCGTAACCGACAGTGCCAGCGTCCCAGACGGACTGGATTTTCCAGGTGGTAGCCGCTTGAACGCTGCTGGCCAGCAACGTTGCACCAATGGCGGCGGACACTGCAAGGGTTTTGAGGAAGCCGCGACGAGGTGCCGCGCCTCCATTCTCAATCTTGTGGTTGTTATCAGTCATCGCAGAAACTCCAGATGCAGGGTTTTGTTGTTGTTCGGACCACTTCGTAGGATCTCCGCTTGACGAATTATTCCGGGGCGCGACTCTATCTACAAGGTGATAATCATCCTGATTTTTGTTCGGAACAGCACTCAAGTCCAGCTCTTTACTTACTGGTCAGACCAGTTTTTGTAGACAGAATGGAAGGGATGATCCATATTCTTTGGCACAAGTGCGATCCGCTAGCATAAATTTTTTTTCATGGAGATCTGGTCTGACCAGTTTATTTCAGTGATGCAGGAAAAACCTATACCCATGTCCCGGGCGGTCGCTCATCGCCTTGAACAACTGATTCTCGACGGCAGCCTGGCGCCGGAGCAGATGATTCCTTCTGAACGACAGCTGGCAAGCCGTTTGGGGGTTTCCCGCGCTATCGTGCGGGAGGCTCTTCATGAACTGCAGGGCAGGGGCATCATCCAGACACGGCATGGCAAAGGTTCCTTCGTGTCGCACATGGTGCCGGAGCCTGCGGACAACAGCCCCCTGATGCAGATGTTTATAGAACACTCCCGCACCCTTTACGATCTGTTCGAGGTGCGACAGGAGCTGGAAGGGAAGGCAGCCTTTCTGGCGGCAGAGCGCGCCACAGAAAAAGACCAGTATCAGATTACCAGGGCCTTCGAGGCGATGGAGAAAGCCGACCCGCTCACCAATGCGGACCTCGACCATGCCTTTCACCGGGCAATTGTGAACGCCTGCCATAACCCGGTGCTGATTCACGTGCTCAACAGCCTGAAGGACCTGATGTTGAACTCGGTGCAGGCGTCGGTTGCCAATCTCAGTCACCGGGATGCGTTCAAGCGTCAGATCGACAAACATCATCGCCAGATCTACCATTCGGTGATAAGCAGGCAGGCCAAATGGGCCCAGAAGGCGGCCATAGCACATGTCGCCCACGTCAGTGAAGCGCTCAGAACCATCGAAGAGCAGGAGCATGGGCTGATCAGGTCCTCCATCACGCCACACGCTCTTCGTTAACCCCCGAGATTCCTGGATGCAATTCAATGCAGTTAATTAATGGAATGACTCTGCTACTGATCTACCAGCTGGCAGGCGAAGTTAGTGTCCGGTTGCTGGGGTTGCCGGTGCCCGGCCCGGTGATGGGCATGGTGATGCTGTTTCTGACGTTGATGATCCGGGGCCGGGTGGTCAAGGCTGTTGAGCCTGCGTCCAGCGCCCTCCTGAGTCACCTTTCGCTTCTGTTTGTGCCAGCCGGGGTGGGGCTTATTGTTCATTTCAGTCGCCTTGGTAACGAGTGGTTGCCGATAGGTGTCACCTTGTTGCTTAGCACAATTATCACCATGGCGGTCACAGCTCTGGTAATGCAGTGGGTGACCCAGCTAACCGCCAGACGAGAACCGGGCCATGATTGAACCGGACCTGACCCGAATATGGGTCTATCTGTCTGCGTCACCCCTGCTGGGCCTGACCATAACCTTGGTGGCCTATAGCCTGGCACACCGGCTGTATCTCCGCGCAGGGTCCAATCCTTTACTGAACCCGGTAGTCACGTCGGTTACGGCGCTCATTCTGTTCCTGCTGGTGACCGACACCTCCTACGATGATTATTTTGATGGCGCCCAGTTCGTGCACTTCCTGCTGGGTCCCGCCACCGTGGCGCTGGCGATTCCTCTGTATCAGCAGTTCGATAAGCTGAAACAGGTGTGGCTTCCGGTCACGGCTGCCCTGGTGACTGGAGTGGTCATCGGGGCGTTCAGCTCGGTGGCGATTGCCCGACTGCTGGGTGCCAGCCTCGAAACCCAGTTGTCACTGGCCCCTAAATCGGTGACGGCGCCGGTGGGGATGGCGATATCTGAACAGATCGGGGGCTTGCCTTCGCTGACAGCGGCACTGGTGGTGGTCACCGGTATTATTGGCGCGGTAATCGGCTCCAAACTGTTCGATCTGATGGGCATTCGGGACGACAGTGTGAAAGGTATTGCCATGGGCATGACGTCCCATGGTATTGGCACCGCCCGGGCTTTCCAGGTCAGCGCCCAGATGGGCGCATTCTCCGGCCTGGCGATGGCGCTGTCGGCTTTCCTTTACTCGGTTTTTTTACCCTGGCTGTTGAGTATTGCCGGCGTGCTTGCCTGAGTATGTTTGCCCGCAGTATCATGTTAGAGTTATTGGGACCCGAATAATAAAACCGTCAATGGATCGCCTACTATGAAACGACGCCTTCTGCCGGCGGCTCTTGCCGCCCTCATGCTATTGACCTTTACCAATGCTCACGCTCAGACAGAGGATAAAACCTACACGCTCCACCTAGCTGAAACCTGGGGGCCGAATTATCCCATTCTGGGTGATACCACCCGCAGCATGGCCGCCATGGCAGAAAAAATGTCCAATGGTCGTCTCAAGATCCGCATCGATTCCAGCAACAAGCACAAAGCACCGTTCGGTATCTTCGACATGGTAAAAGCTGGCCAGTACGACATGGGCCATACGGCGTCTTATTACTATAAAGGCAAAATTCCCAATGCCATGTATTTCACCACCGTGCCGTTCGGGATGATTGCTCCGGAGCAATACGCCTGGTTCTACTACGGCGATGGCATGGAGCTGATGCGTAAGGTGTATGAGCCTCACGGGTTGTTGTCGTTTCCTGGTGGGAACACGGGTAATCAGATGGGTGGCTGGTTTCGCGAGGAAATTAAATCCCTTGAGGATCTGAAGGGTCTGAAAATGCGCACCCCGGGCTTTGCCGGCGAAGTCATGGCAGAGCTGGGCGTTGCGGTCACCAATGTGCCGCCGGGCGAACTGTTTACCGCTCTTGATCGTGGCGCCCTCGATGCACTTGAGTGGGTGGGGCCAGCGCTGGATCTGCCCATGGGCTTCCATCAGATTGCCAACTACTACTATTCCGGCTGGCACGAACCCGGTGCGGAAGTCCAGTTCCTGATCAATGACAAAACCTGGAACAGCCTGCCGGAAGACTTACAGGAAATCCTTCGGGTGGCGATGCGCACGGCAGCTTACGATATGTACGCTCAAAGCATGCATATGAATGGCCAAGCCTGGAGCACCATGCAGGAAAACTATCCTGATGTGCAGGCTAGGGTTTTCCCGCCTGAAGTGATTGATGCATTGCGCAAAGCGACGGATAAATTGCTGGCAGAAGCGGCCGAGAGCG
This sequence comes from Marinobacter sp., assembly GCA_041688195.1. GTDB lineage: Bacteria > Pseudomonadota > Gammaproteobacteria > Pseudomonadales > Oleiphilaceae > Marinobacter. The sequence continues at coordinate 432 of JBDNIR010000455.1, read as the reverse complement.
ATCCCCTTGCCCGTGAAATCATTCAGTCACAGGCCGACTACATCAAGACTATCCGGCCCTGGACGGATATTTCCGATAAGGCCTACCTGAACAGTGTCTCTCCCAGCGGGAAGTAATTATTACCCGCGTTCAGTCACGGGAGAAAAGGCAACCCGATCCGCTGTTGTTTCCATAAGCGATTGGAGAACGACATGAAACTTCGGCAGTTCGTATGTTCGGCATGGATGGCCCTGATTTGTGTTCCTGGTGCGGGTTTGGTCTGGGCTGATAGCCCGGAGCAAACTGCGGGGCCTGAAATCAGGGGGGTCATTATCTCGCAAATCGTTGCGTTTGCCTCTGACGATGCCGAAGCGGCCTGGCAGTACGCCAGTGAAGACATCCAGCAACAGTTTGGCTCACCTGACGCTTTCATGGGCATGGTGCGCTCCCGCT
>JBDNIR010000454.1:0-4898 GCA_041688195.1 Marinobacter sp. | reverse complement strand
CAGGCCAATGACGCCTGCACCGATAACGCCAAGACGCTTCGGCACTTCGTCAAACTCAAGCGCACCCTCGGAATCCACAATGTAACCTTCCTTGAAAGGCGCAGGCGGAATCTGGATGGGCTTGGAGCCGGTGGCGATAATCACGTTATCGGCTTTGTATACTTTCTTCTGATTGTCACTGTCGGTCACTTCGACTTGACGATTAGCCAGCAGTTTTCCGTGACCCTGAATAGTGGTAACGCCGTTGGACTTGAAAAGTCCCGCAATGCCACCTGTCAGTTGTTCTACGATGCCGGACTTCCGCTCCATCATCTTGGCGATATCGATCTTGACATCTTTCGCTATAATGCCCTGATCGGCAAAGCCATGGTTGGCTTCCTCGAACTTGTGGGAAATTTCCAGCAGCGCCTTCGAAGGAATACATCCTACGTTCAGGCAGGTACCGCCCAGCTTGTGCTTGCCGTCTTTCGAAATCCATGACTCTACACAGGCCGTTTTCAGGCCTAACTGAGCTGCTTTGATGGCCGCTACGTAGCCGCCAGGGCCAGCACCAATGACGATGACGTCGTACTTATCAGACATATTTTATCCCGTTTTCTGATTCGTTGAGTGGCAGATTCAGACGTCCAGCAGAATACGCGCCGGATCTTCCACCATATCCTTGATTGCCACCAGAAACTGAACGGCTTCTTTACCGTCAATCATCCGGTGATCGTAAGACAGCGCCAGATACATCATTGGCAGCACTACTACCTGCCCATCCACTGCCATCGGGCGCTCCTGAATCTTGTGCATGCCCAGAATTGCCGTCTGCGGCGGATTAAGAATGGGTGTCGACATCAGGGAGCCGAATACACCGCCATTAGAAATAGTGAAAGTACCACCGGTCATGTCGTCAATGCCGAGCTTTCCGTCTTTCGCTTTGGTGCCGTATTCAACAATCTTCTTCTCGATATCCGCCAACCCCAGCGCATCTGTATCACGTAGCACTGGAACAACCAGTCCACGGTCACTCGAGACTGCAACCCCGATATCCTGGTAGCCATGATAAACCATGTCGTTGCCGTCGATCGACGCGTTAACCGCCGGGAAACGCTTCAGTGCTTCAGTGGACGCCTTGATGAACAGCGACATAAAGCCAAGCTTGATGCCGTGACGTTTCTCAAAACCGTCTTTGTACTGCTTCCGCAGGTCCATCAAAGGCTTCATGTTGACTTCGTTAAACGTCGTCAGCATGGCTGCGCTCTGCTGGGCGTTCACCAGGCGCTTTGCAATGCTTGCCCGCAGACGAGTCATCGGAACCCGCTTTTCAGGACGCTCACCGGCCGCAAGATTCACTTCCGGCGCAGCAGCAGCCGGGCTCGATGCAGCAGGCTTGTTGGCGCCGCCGCTGTCGATATTACTCTGGACATCTTCCTTGGTCACGCGGCCGTCTTTGCCAGTTCCTTTCACCGAATCCGGGTCAATACTGTTCTCATCCGCCAATTTACGAGCTGCCGGACTGAGGATCGCTTCGCCTTTTGACTCGCTGTCGCCTTGGGAGGTAACGTTTGCGGAGGTTTTCTCCGGTGCAGGTGTCTCGGGTTTGGCCTCGCTGCCTCCGGAGTCTTTCGTCTCGCCTTTGGCTCCCACCTTGAATTTACCAACCACCTCACCACTTTCAACGGTGTCGCCTTCGTCCTTGAGGATTTCCTCAATAACGCCGTCAGCCAGTGCAACCACTTCCAGAACCACCTTGTCGGTTTCAATATCGACAATCAGTTCATCCCGGGCACAAGCTTCTCCAGGCTTTTTATGCCATGTTGCTACGGTACCTTCAGCAACCGACTCGGGAAAAACGGGGGCTTTTATCTCTGTTGACATCTCTGGTCCTTAGTTCGGTAGCTCGTCAGATTTCAAATGCGGCGTTAACCAGCTTTTTTTGTTCCTCGATGTGCACGGACAAATGCCCGCACGCCGGGGCTGCCGAAGCGTCACGACCGGCATATTCGAGATACAGCTTGGGATTGTGGCGATGCAGAGCATTACGCATGTGGTGCTGGCTGCAATACCACGCCCCCTGGTTCATGGGTTCTTCCTGACACCAAACCACGTTCTGCAGCTTGGTGTATTGACTGATCAATTCATCCAGGTCATCCGACGGAAAAGGATACAGCTGCTCAAGCCGCAGGATGGCCACATCCTCCCGCTCATCTGCCTTTTTCTTTTCCAGCAGATCAAAGTAAACCTTACCGCTGCACATGATCAGGCGGCGAACTTTCTTGGGCTCGGATGGCTCTTTCTCCGGAAGTACCGTCTGAAAGGTACCTTCGGTAAAATCGTCAAGACCTGACGTTGCTTCTTTATGCCGCAACAGACTTTTCGGCGTGATCGCAACCAAAGGCTTGCGCAAAGGCCGTTTTACCTGTCGACGGAGCATGTGGAAAGTTTGTGCCGGGGTGGTAGGAACACATACCTGAATGTTGTGCTCGGCACACAATTGCAAGAAACGCTCGATGCGCGCCGAACTGTGCTCTGGTCCTTGCCCTTCATAGCCATGAGGCAGCAGCAGGGTCAGACCACAAAGCCGCCCCCATTTGTGCTCGCCACTGGTCAGAAACTGATCTATCACAACCTGGGCACCGTTAGAAAAATCGCCGAACTGCGCTTCCCATACAACCAATGCATCAGGCGTGGTAGTCGAATAGCCGTACTCAAAAGCCATTACGGCTTCTTCCGACAGGAAGGAGTCGTAGATCTCAAATAACGGCTGTTTTTCAGACAGCTGCTGAAGCGGGATGTAGGTATCACCGCCCTTCTGGTTATGCAGCACAGCATGGCGATGAGAAAAAGTACCACGGCCAACATCCTGTCCGGTGATACGGATCGGATGACCTTCGTTCAACAGCGTGGCATACGCCATAACTTCGCCGTAACCCCAGTTAATGGGTAGCGCGCCCGCAGTCATTTTGTTTCGATCGTCCACAATTTTGGACACCTGGCGTTGAACCGCAAAGCCTTCAGGCAAATGTCCCAGCTTCTTGCCAAGGCGCTGCAAGGTCTTGAGGCCAACACTGGTCTTGCATTTCGCTGTCCACTCGTAACCCAGGTACGGTTGCCAATCGACATAGAGCTCCTTATTAGGCTCTTTGACGAGTGATTTGACAACGTGGTCACCCTTATCAAGCTCATCCCGGAAGTCGAGTTCCATTTTCTTCGACTCATCTTCACTCAACAGACCCGCTTCGATGAGCTGATACGCGTACAGGTCACGGGTTGTCTTCAGCTTCCGGACTTTTTCGTACATGATCGGCTGGGTCGCGGATGGCTCATCTGCCTCGTTGTGGCCGCGACGACGATAGCAGACCAGATCGATCACCACGTCACGCTTGAACTCATGACGGTAGTCCATCGCCATCTGAGTGACGAACATGACGGCTTCAGGATCATCGGCATTGACATGGAGGATTGGCGCCTGAACCATCTTGGCCACGTCAGTACAGTATTCTGTCGACCGTGCGTCTTCCTGGCGGCTAGTGGTAAAGCCAACCTGATTGTTGATGACGATATGAATCGTTCCGCCAACGCCAAAACCACGGGTCTGAGACGCCTGGAATGTTTCCATCACCACGCCTTGCCCAGCAAACGCCGCATCACCGTGCATGATGATCGGTAACACCTGAGTGCCGTTGGAATCCTCACGCCGTGTCTGTCGTGCTCTGACAGAGCCCACTACAACCGGAGAAACAATCTCAAGGTGAGACGGGTTGAACGCAAGCGCCAGGTGAATTTCACCGCCCTCTGTCATGATATTCGATGAGAAACCCTGATGGTATTTAACGTCGCCGGAGCCGGAATCTGTCAGGCGCTTACCTTCGAACTCGTCAAACAATTCTTTTGGGTTTTTACCCAGGGTATTAACCAGAACATTCAGGCGGCCACGGTGGGCCATACCAAGTACAATTTCCTTAGCGCCGTAACTTCCAGCCCGCTGAATCAACTCGTCAAGACACGGGATCAAGCTCTCAGCGCCTTCAAGACCGAAACGCTTGACGCCTGGGTAGCGCGAACCCAGGTACTTTTCCAGACCTTCGGCAGCTGTCAGACGTTCCAGAATGTGGCGCCGGGTCTCTTCCTCATAATTCGGGCGTGACCTAACTGGTTCCATTCGCTGCTGAAACCAGCGCTTGATGCGGGTATCAACAATGTGCATGTATTCTGCACCGATGCTACCGCAGTAAGTCTGACGAAGCCCATCGTATATGTCACCGAGTTTCATGGTCTCGGCGCCAAAACACAGGGAGCCTGTCTGGAACTCGATATCGCGATCTGATTCGGAAAGTTCGTGGAAACCAAGGTCGAGGTCTTCCACCTCCGGGCGAATCAATACATCCAGGGGGTCAAGCTTGGCTTCCTGGTGACCTCGGAAGCGGTAAGCATTTATGAGCTGTAAAACCCGAATCTGCTTTTTATCCGCGTCTGATGTGGCGCTGGCAGGAACACCGCCATTGGCAAGAAAACGCTGATTGCGGGAAATATGCTCAAACTGCTGGCGAATCGTCGAATGATTAACATCACGGCCCTGCCGGCCGTCGACACTGGGCAGCTTGTCAAAATAGCTGCGCCATTCTCCGGGAATGGCATTCGGATCAGTCAGATAGGTTTCAAAAAGCTGCTCGATATAGGCCAGATTCCCGCCTTGAAGGTGGGACGTCTGCCATAACTGCTCCATGATGCTTTCATGCATTGTGAATAGCTCACCTTGGACTGGTGCGGGGGAGCTCACTATGGTCGGTCAGAGGTATGTCTCAGTCAATACGGGTTTTTACGGGATCGACTGCTGCCGCCACCACAGCTTGCACGGATGCTTTCCGTTCCCCAGTGGTTTTTATACTCGATAAAGCCGTGAGAAAGCTTTT
>JBDNIR010000091.1:0-4453 GCA_041688195.1 Marinobacter sp. | reverse complement strand
TTTGTGCTGGAGAACCAGGATCGCATGAGTGAAACAGAGCTGGCACAGAAACTGGGCATCAGTCGAAAATCTTTGTGGGAGCGCCGTCAGCGTCTAGGTATTCCCCGCAAAAAGACCACAGGCAACTAACAATTGCGTTACCCGTCAATGACTGAACTCGAATTCACCTGTTACCCGGTGTTACCTCAAGGAACACGTCTCCCATCGCAAGTGAGACATGGGTAACACTTTCGCAGTACCCGCCACATGCTTCGGGGTCGCAAAATAATTAACTAACTGTTAACTATTGAATTTATAAAACTGGCACATGTTCTGCAGCCTTTATGGCGCACAACAACAAAAACAATGTGATAAAGCAGCGCCAAAACAAAAACAAATAGCTGCAGGAAAGCGTTCAGCAACAAAAACAAAAATAGAGCGTAAGCGAACTGAGTGTTTTGGGTACTGAGCTTTTTAGGGGTGCCATGGCCTGTGTCAGTTGTAGATGTAGAGAAGAATCGTCTTCCAGACGACGCTATATTTACTAAGAGCTTTCGCAGGATCATTACCACTCTCTGTATTCAAAGCTTTCCGCTTGCATGATTTGCCTAGGCTAAAGGCACCTGGGGCTTAAAGCCCTGAAACAACAAAAACAATGCAGATCGTCTACTCTTCTGAGGCGGGTTCGTGAAAGCGACTCGCCTTTTGATTTTCTGGAGAACCCGTTAACCGCCTGCCTAGCAGCAAAGCTATCGCCACTGTGAAAGTCCTTGTATCCAGCCTGTCCAGCCGCAAGCGATGGGCAAACGGTCGCCAAACCGTTAGACTCTCGGTTTTGCTCACTGCAGATGCCGAATCAATGCTTAAAAAACTACTATCGTTTATACCGCGCAGCGGTAACAAAAAAGTGCCCGCATACTCCCGTCAGGTGATCCCTCGAGAACGGCACACTGTATCTCGTTCCATTCTCAGTGAGCCGTCCAAAAAAGTACTGAATCGCCTGAACAATGCCGGTTTCGAAGCCTATCTGGTGGGCGGAGGCGTGCGCGATATTCTGCTGGGTCAGCGCCCGAAGGATTTCGATATCGCCACCAATGCGACGCCGGAGGAAGTTCACGAACTGTTTCGGAACTCCCGACTGATCGGGCGTCGCTTTCGTATTGTCCACGTATTGTTTGGCCGGGAAGTCATTGAGGTTACTACCTTTCGGGGCAGTGCCGCCGATACCAGCGACGAAGATGACGATGACCGCAAGACCAGTGAGCACGGATTGCTGCTACGCGATAACGTCTATGGCAATCAGGAAGAAGATGCCCTGCGACGGGATTTTACAATCAACGCGCTGTATTACTGCATCAAGGACTTCACGGTCGTTGATTTCGCCAACGGTATAGAAGATCTCGAAAACCGGCAGCTAAGGCTGATCGGGGATCCGGAAACCCGTTACCGCGAGGACCCGGTGCGGATGCTCCGCGCTGTAAGGTTTGCCGCCAAACTCGATTTTGAGATTGAGCCTGCAACCGAAGCACCCATTATTGAACTTGCGCCACTGCTGGCCCACATCCCCTCAGCCCGCCTGTTCGAGGAAGTTCTAAAACTATTTTCCGCCGGTTACGGCGAAGCTTCGTACTACAAACTGCGGGAGTACGACCTGCTCGACGCTCTGTTTCCAGACACCGTTCGGGCGCTGGACGCTGGCGAGCCAGAAGCTCTGATCATTCAGGCCTTGCAGAATACCGACCGACGAATACAGCAAGGCAAATCCGTCACCCCCTATTTCCTCTACGCAGCAATGCTCTGGCCGGCACTCCAGGTCGAATGGCGCAAGCGGCAGGACGACGGCGAGCCTATTCAGCCCGCCCTGCATCAAGCTATTGCCAAGGTAATCGGACGTCAGGTCCAGGCCACGGCAATTCCCAAGCGTTTCTCCGGCCCCATGAAGGAAATATGGGAAATGCAGATGCGCCTCCCTCGCCGTCAGGGTAAACGGGCTTTCGTCACTCTGGAGCACCCCCGTTTCCGGGCCGCTTACGATTTCCTGCTGGTGCGTGAAGACGCCGGTGAGATCGAGCAGGGCCTGGGCCAGTGGTGGACAGATTTTCAGGAACAGGACGAACGTGGTCAGGAGAAGATGTTGTCGGAGCTCGGTGCCGAGGGGCCCCGCAAGCGCAAACGTCGTCGCAAACCGGAAAGCCGGACCTAAGTCGTGACAAGTACAGAGATCTATATCGGGCTCGGCAGTAATCTGGCGGACCCACTCTGCCAGTTGGCCCAGGCGGTAACTGAACTGGCATCGTTGCCGGGCACGTCGCTGATAGCTCAGTCCCCGTTCTATCGCAGCCGCCCGGTCGGGCCCCAAGACCAGCCAGATTTCGTCAATGGCGCGGTAAAGCTGAATACCTCATTGCCCCCCCTGGTCTTGCTGGACCACCTCCAGCGGATCGAAAACGTCCACGGGCGCTTCCGAAAACGGCATTGGGGCCCCCGGACACTGGACCTCGATTTGCTGTTATTTGGCGACAGTCCTGTGCAGAATGAACGTCTTACCGTGCCACACCCTGAACTGGCCAATCGCGATTTTGTCCTGCAGCCCCTGCTCGACCTGAACCCGGAATTGATTCTGCCCGACGGCCGGGCCCTTAATGTATTACGCCACCAATGCCCGGACAATGGGCTAAAGCGACTTGAACCCACGGTTAAAACTTCGCTGCCATAGCATTCGATTCAGGCCGGCTTGCCTCAGGCCGTTGGCAGCATTAACCTTAACCACTATCAGGCCGGTCATAATCAGTGCCGTCTTGTTGACCCACCCCTTTACAAAGGTATGGACTCTATGGCTGTTACCATCAATACCCTGCGCGAATATAAGCAGAAGGGCGAAACCTTCTCCGCGCTGACCGCTTACGATGCCACCTTTGCCCAGGTTGTCAGCGAAGCCGGAGTGGATGTCATCCTGATCGGCGATTCCCTTGGAATGGTGCTGCAAGGCAACGACAGCACCCTGCCCGTCACCATGGATCACATGTGCTACCACGTACGTTCAGTGGTAAAGGGCAATCGGGGCTCCCTGATTATGGCGGATATGCCGTTCATGAGTTACGGCACTCCAGCCGCGGCGCTGGAAAATGCCGCAGAGCTGATGAGGGCTGGAGCCCATATGGTTAAACTTGAAGGTACTGACTGGATGGCGGACACCATCCAAGCCCTGAGTGACCGGGGCGTACCCGTTTGCGCTCACCTCGGCCTGACACCACAGTTTGTGAACAAATTCGGCGGCTATAAGGTCCAGGGGCGGGACGAGAAACAGGCCGAGTTGATGATTGAACATGCCTGCCAGCTCGAATCAGCTGGAGCAGACGTCATTCTCCTCGAGTGTGTTCCCACTGCACTCGCCGCCCGCATCACCCAGGCGGTGAAAGCACCGGTTATTGGTATTGGCGCCGGGGCTGACACCGATGGTCAGGTACTGGTACTGCATGACATGCTGGGAGTCACACCGGGCCGACAGCCAAAGTTCGTCAAAGACTTCCTCAAGGAGACTGCCTCCATCCAGGCCGCCATCACGGCCTATCATGACGCGGTCAAGCAGCGCACTTTCCCAGGCGAGGAGCATACGTTCAAGGCATGAGAACCATTCATACGTTGAAAGAATTACGCGCCGCTCTCAGCGGCTACCGCCAGCAGGGGAAGCGCATTGGCCTGGTGCCAACCATGGGCAACCTCCACGAAGGTCACATATCACTGGTCGAGCAAGCCCGCCAGGCTGCTGACGTGGTAGTGACCAGTATTTTCGTTAACCCGATGCAGTTCGGCGCAAACGAGGATATGGATAATTACCCTCGCACCCTGCAGAAGGACCAAGACAGGCTTCAGGCCGCAGGCAATTCCTTGATATTCGCGCCCTCGCCGGAGGAAGTTTACCCCGAAGGGCTCGTCCGGCAGACCCAGGTCATCGTGCCCGAAGTAAGCGAGGGTCACTGTGGCGCCAGCCGGCCCGGGCACTTTGAGGGGGTAGCGACGGTTGTCACCATGCTCTTCAACATGACACAGCCCGATGTCGCCGTGTTCGGTGAAAAGGACTTCCAGCAGCTGGCGGTTATCCGCAAGCTTGCAAAAGACTTGTTCATTCCGGTTGAAATCATTGGGGCGCCCACGGTCCGCGATGCTGACGGTGTTGCCAAGAGCTCCCGCAACGGTTACCTCACAACAGAGGAGCGAGCTGCGGCGCCAACCATTTTCAACACCATGGAAGAGATCGCCACCGCCCTGACGCACGGCGCGACTGACTATACAAAGCTTGAGAATAAAGCCCGCACAGTGCTTTCAGATAAAGGCTTTCGCCCTGATTACGTTAATATTATCAACAGTCTGACATTGAAGCCCGCCAAAGCGGAGGACCCATACCTCACCGTTCTGGTGGCTGCTTTTCTTGGCACCACGCGACTCATCGATAACCTGTCAATCAAACGCTAAT
>JBDNIR010000453.1:0-2002 GCA_041688195.1 Marinobacter sp. | reverse complement strand
TTTAGATGGCAATGTTCTAGATAGAATCAACAATATAATAAACTCAAACTATCAGGTTATTGTTGGCGATGCCAATGGAGTAGATAGCTCAATACAAGAGTATCTCATTTCAAAAGAAACAAAGTCGGTACTTGTTTATTGTTCAGGTGGCAGACCTAGAAATAATATAGGCCATTGGCAAACCGAGATAATTGAAACTAGCGCACCTCCAGGAACTAGAGCTTTTTTTACCGCTAAAGATGTAAAAATGGCCGCAGATTGTGATTATGGATTTATGGTATGGGATACACAGAGTACTGGCACATTAAGTAACGCGATTGAGCTTTTAAAGAGGAAAAAAATATCCCTTGTTTATATTAATAAAGCAAAAGAATTCCTGAAAATCAAAGAAATCCCAGATCTAGAAAAATTAGTATCATATATGAGCGATACTGCTTTTGAAAAAGCTGATAAAAAATTAAAACTAAGAGAAATAATTGAGTACTTCAAGCACGAACAAGACAGTTTATTCTAGCATTGCCTAACAAACGCATCAAATCTGACTCCGCAAGTCGGCCGATTTTTTTGCAAAAAATAAAGGCGCAAAGAAGCGTCCAACTCGCTACGCAGTTTATGCGGGCGTTAGCACTCTAGGAACTTTATGAATATAAGTATAAGTATTTTAATTGGTGTTCTTACAGGTGTCATCGCAGGACTTCACTCTGGAATTGTAGTCGCCAGAATGTCAAAATTTGAAGAAGTTAGAAACCAGATTAAGAGAATAATCTGGAATATAGATTTCATGTATTCGTCTGGTAAACCGGAAATTATTGCAAGGAAAGATATATCAGAGTTAACGTTTTTATCTAGTGATTTTTATGCTTTAAAGCATCCTCGTGCAGGGGAACAAACATCAGTATTACAAGGTGAAATAGATAGGGTATTAAACTCACCGCCAGAAAAGTATGAAGAAATGAATGAGCTGTATAGTGAATGGCAAAAAACTTGTAAAAACTTAAAACCGGGATACCGTGTTATATTTAGTTTAAAACCATGGGTTTAAAGTGCTAACAAGTAGCTGCATCGGACGTGGCAAAACTGTCACCTTTTGTACAAAAACACGCACAAAAGCCGCCAGCTTCACCACGCCGCTGAGCTTGGCGTTAGCCAATAGGATGAGTAAGTCGATGCTGTCAGATCAAACTGAGTTGCCGGAATTCCTGCGGAAGTTTATTCGCGCATCGATGCTTGACGACCTCAAGAACCAGTCGTCACTGGACGTTTTTGAACTAGATCTATTCGAGTGGTACGTAAGGGAGACAGACGAGCTAATCGAACAGATGTTTCGAGCCGAACAGGACTATGTCCGTGAACAGATTCAGCGAGATCAGGAGCATATCAATGATAGCGGCTTCGTAGCCGCAGATTACTATCTTAAGCGGGTGAGGTATTCGCACGTCATTTATCTAGCCTCCGTTCTGGAGACTTTCTTGGAGCGCGAGTGCGGTCGCCTTCGAGCAGCTGTCGGTGAAGATAATATTCCCTTCGAACTTAAGGAGTTAAGCGGAGACCAATGGTCAACAAAACGCAAATACCTTGAAAGGTATGGGTGCTTCAAGGTGTCCGCCGCAATCTGGAAGAAGGCTCAAGACCTAACAGCACTTCGGAACCATTTGGTGCATGATAATGGCTCTTTACTCGAACTGAAAGATCAGGAGAAGCAGCGATTTTCTAAGTTCCCGGGGATTAAGTTCGATCAAACGCAAGTCATAGTCGAGGCCGAATATACCCACCACGCGTTCTCAGCCGTGAAGGAGCTTTGTTCGGAGATCGACGAGAAAGTAGGTGCTGCGATATATCGTGTTGCTGAGGATCGGAGAAATGGCTAATCGGGTAGCCGGGGGTATCTAACCCCCAGCCCCCACAACACCCTGCATGCGGATCCGCACAGGGCGTTTCCCGAAAACGTTCAGAGTAAGATGGCCGATTACCTCCTCCTACCCCAATGATGGCTTCTGATTTT
>JBDNIR010000452.1:0-4944 GCA_041688195.1 Marinobacter sp. | reverse complement strand
TCGAATAGCGTTGGCGTGCAGCTTCTCAATCCAGCCGCCCAGCTGTGGGCCATTCCAATTTCCGTGGGCGTGGCGCACATTCACAGCGCCAAATTTGGCCAATTCTTGGAGTACGCCCTCAATCGATTGGTGGCTGACATTATCGCAGTCGATCAGGAGGGCGATTTTGTAGTTGGTATCCATAGTTCCTTCTCTAAATTGCGTTAATTGGCACTCTACCACGCCTCAGCTATATCCATGAGGTACGATTCGGCCAATCGATTTTCGGTGGGTTAGGGGCAAGTCGTTGATCTGCAGCATTGATTGTCGCGTCGTTGTGTATTCTAGTGCGCCAACGAGAATGATTTTTACGACTAACGACCATAATCTTGACGCTTGGAATCTGTCGTCAGATCAAGCAGTATTGAACCCACCAAAAAGAAAGAAGCAGCCTACCTTCTACCCTCAATGGCAAGTCGATTGGTGAGAGAGATTTCGGTGCTTTATGCAAGGCTATCGGAGGCGTCAGGCTGGCTTAGCTATATCCTCGCTCAAGTAGTGATCGCGATTTCACAAAAATAAAAGGGATGCCTGATGTTAGGGGCCAAGGACCAGCAAAAACCAGACCGTAGGTTGTCGGAAATGACCTCATCCCTGCTGTCTCAGGTCAATCAGCTTGTAACCCAAGGGCTGCGGCAAGCCGCAATAGATCTTCTAAAGGAAGCAGTTTCCGATTCTCCGAACGACTCTTCACTTCTAAGTGCCTTGGGCCGTGTTTATCTGCTGGACCGCCAGCCCGATAAAGCCGTGATCTATTTGCGGCGATCTCTCGCTCAATCAAATTCGAATCCTGTTCATGACAATAACTACGCCCCTGAGGCCTTCACGGATGCAGATGCCGAATACCTGGATGAGAAGATAAAAGAGCCATCGAATGAGGTGTTTTCTATTCTGGATGAAGAGGAAGCCGCTGATGCGGCGGATGAGAGGCCTCAAAAGGAAACCTCTCGGACACTGCATTTGAATGGAAGTAGGTCAAGGCGGAGTGAAACGACAGCTAGCAACGGCGCTGATACTAAGATTAGGGTAATCAAAAAGGTCCGGAAGTGGGCGGGGCCAGGGCAAACAACGAAGTCAGAGGAAGAGCCGATACGCACGGACAAGTCATCCGAGCCAGAGGAAGCAAATACAGAGACCGTTATTGAAGCAGAAGGTGTGAGTGATGCCATTGACCCCACGGCAGAGGCTGTCACTAATGATGTCTCTGGGCCTGAAGTGGCCCCATACATTTCGGCGGTTGTTAGCCAGGCGCAAGCCAAACAACCGACGATCCTAGGGGAATACGAATATGAAGAAGCCGACGAGGAGATTGAACTCCCCGAGCTAAATAGCGATGACCTTGATGTCATCGACGTAGATGAGGATTTCGATGACGACTTGGGTGAAACCGACCCCGAACTTGGCCTAATGGAGATCGGTCTGTTAGATGACGATTTTGTTTCGGAAGATTTTGGTTGGGATGACCTTGACGACTTTGAAGAAGATGCAAGCCGCGAGAATGAAGATCAAGAACTCGCTCAAACAGGTATCACGTGTGCCGAGCGAGCCCGCCAGGTCGCTATTGATGTTCTGAACCGAGTTGGATGGGATCGGGAACATCTACCGGTGCTTGAAACAATCTTTGTGGAAAGCGGGTGGGGCGCTTCGCGTATAGCGATCGAAGACCAAGTCGAGAGGGGTGCGGTTCCAGAGGAGATTGTGCTTGCGCGACAGATTCGATCGATTTGGTTCAGCAACGAGCATCTTTGGACCTGCTTCCGTATGAAATCTAATGCGCCGTTTATGCAGGCTGAGGCCGTGTACAAGAACTTTAGTTGGGCTGATGCACTTAGACTGATTCGCTGTTTTCCGTCCATTCCTGACGAAGCTGAAATAGAAGCTTTCATCGATGATTTATACGACGAATGGTATTCCCATAACCGTCTAAGAAAGCACTTCAAAGCTTTTCTCAAGTATTTGCGTTATCGAATTATTGGAACTAAACGAACCCTCCCTGGCGATATTAGTTTTATGTTTAGTTCTCCAGTAGAAACAGAGTGGGGTGCCGATAATCCGGAGCTTATCAGTTCAATATCGGAAATTAGGGCTGAGCTACGTGAATTGGGGGCAGGCAGATAGCGGATTTGAGATGCCTGGAGTTGACAATAAATTCAAAGTTCTTCCGAAGGAAGCATTTGACGATGAAAAGAAAAGCAAGTGAGTAAAGCCACCAAGCGTCTGTTACCGGTCAAAAACTGCTGGGTTAAAAAAGTGTCTTCTGCGGGAGAAGACATTTTGGGGCGTGTTGTTGACTCAGTGGACAGGGGTGATGACGTCATTGTCAGCGTGAAATGGCAAAAGACGGGGCAGATTTCCGTGGAATCTTTGAGTAAGCTACGAAGCGGATTCAAGCTGCAGATGGAGGTTCAGGATCTCCCGAATTCGCGAGTTAGAACGTCGCTTGGTGAAGGTGTTATTCAACGAGTGCGAACCATTGGTGACCGTGACCAGGTACTGGTCGACTTCTATCAGCTGGGCCGGCAGGTTTGGTTACCCTATGAAAATCTGCGCCAGATAAAAGGTGCGAGGCACCGCTTTGTTTTGGGCGACATAGGCCCCGATGACAGCGCAGAGCGCTTCCGGCTTAAGTCTCTGGCCCACGCCTTGGAGATCTGGAACGAGAACACAGGCTCTCTCTCCCATCTAGAGATAGATCCACTCCCACATCAGATACACCTGGTACACCACATACTCGCATCTGGCCATCTAAATTGGCTGATCGCCGACGATGTTGGTCTCGGTAAAACAATCGAAACCGGTATGCTTCTGGCTGCTCTGAAACAACGAGGCCAACTGAAACGAGTTCTGTTGGTCACGCCAGCAGGGCTGACAAAACAGTGGCAGGAAGAACTGAATTACAAATTCAAGATGGGCGAGTTCCAGATTTTCGGTGAGGATTTTACAATCAATGAGCCTCGCCATTGGAAGATGTTTGATTTTGTCATTGCCTCAATCGATCGATTGAAGATTCCGGAAAATTTGGAACGAATTCAGCAGGCTGGCAAATGGGACATGATTGTTTTTGACGAGGCTCACCGGTTGAGTCGCCGGCAGTACGGAATGAAGCTGGATGCGTCCCAACGATTTCAGCTGGCAGCAAACCTGCGCCGTCATACGGATGCCTTGATTCTATTGAGTGCGACTCCTCACCAAGGTATGCAAGATAAGTTTCAGGCACTGTTGGAGCTGCTTCATCCGGAACGCAAAGAGGATATCGCTACGCTCGCGTTGAATCCGGAAATCATCGGCGAAATGGTTTTTCGGAATAGTAAAGCGGATGTGACGGATGCAGAAGGCAATTTCCTGTTCAGAGGGAAAACAACCAGCTCTGTTCCAGTGCATGTGTCTGAAGCCGCTAAGGAGTTTGACCGGAAGCTTCAGGACTACCTGCGTAAAGGCTATGCAGCGGGTGCAGCCCTTGGAGTTAAGGGGAACGCCATTGGCTTTGTAATGACTGTGTACCGTAAGCTGGCGGCTTCAAGTGTAGCGGCCATTCATCAAGCGTTGATCAATCGAAAAGCCAGACTTGAAGGCGAACTGGTTAAAGGGTTCAAATTGGAAGAAATTGAGTCACAGGACCAGCGCTTTTTCGGCGAATGGGAAGAGCAGCTTCACTCCGATGCACGGGAGTTCTTTGAAGGTGAGCTGGAACATCTCGATGAGCTGATTTCCGAGGCGGGGGCACTGCGTGATGACGACAGGAAATTGCAGGGCTTCGCCGACCAGCTGATCGCTAAGATTCTTACGCCCAATCCTAACGAAAAAGTTCTGATTTTTACTGAATATCGTGCGACTCAGGCCTACATCCGCGAGATTCTCGAAAAACGGTTCGGCGAGGGCTCAGTAGAGTTGATTAACGGCTCAATGCCTCACGCTCAGCGCAGGGATGCCATTGCCCGGTTCGAAGAAGGCGCAAACTTCTTAGTTTCCACGGAAGCTGGCGGTGAAGGTATCAACCTTCAGCGGAAGTGTCACATCATGGTGAATTACGACTTGCCCTGGAACCCCATGCGGCTGGTACAGAGGATCGGCCGACTGTATCGATACGGGCAGAAAAAGCGTGTCGTTGTGTTTAACCTCCACTCTCCAGACACTGCTGATGAGCAGGTAATGGAACTGATGTACACCCGAATTGAACAAGTAGTTGACGACCTGGCGGGGGTGAGTGACGAATACAACGAACAGCTGCGTGATGATATTTTGGGTGAGCTGGCGGATTTGCTCGATGTAAACCAGATTCTGGAACAAGCGACCATGGAGGGAATTACGCGAACTCAGGAGCGCATATCAGATGCCCTGGATCGCGCAAAATCCGCAACAGAGAAGCAGCGAGAGCTCTTCGAGCATGCGGCAGGTTTTAATCCCAATGAGACTGACAGCAGCCTGCGCATTGATCATGAGCACGGTGTGGCGTTTGTTCTGGGAATGTTCCAGATGCTGGATATTGAGATTGTTGAAACCACCCACGAAGGAAGACTCTTTCATATCCGGCTATCAGAATCTGTTAAGCAAGAGTTGGGAATGGAGCGCAGCCGGTATGAAGTCACTCTGGACCGGGAACTGGTCGTGAATCGCCCGAACACTCACATGTTGGATTTAGACTCCTTCCTGATGCAATACCTGCTCAGAAAAGCAAAAAGCTACGAATTCATGGGTTTGAGTGCCGTAATAAAAGATCAGTCTTTTGGGCCGGGAGCTCTCTTAACCAGCCTCCTTCGCTGGCAGAACGATCAGGGCAATCGAATGAGGCAAGAGTATACAGCCTACTGGGTAACGCCAAATGGTGAAGTCCAGACAAACCCCGATGCTTTTACTAACTGGTTAAAGATGCACGGTGTTACTGGAGCGCTGAGCCCGGATCGCAGC
>JBDNIR010000451.1:0-4390 GCA_041688195.1 Marinobacter sp. | reverse complement strand
TTGACGTCATGCAGCAACTCGTCAGCTATCGTGATGCTCCAAAGGCGCCGCCTGCGGAGGAGCCTGTCCCAAGCGCTTTGTCCGAGGTTTCATCGTCACTCGACGCCGTGACCGAAGAGACGCCAGCGGAATGGCTTGCCAAGGCAGAAAGCATGAGGGTAGGTTCCTGGATCGAGATGGCCAATGGACAACAGAAGGTCCGATGTAAACTGGCGGCCTTTATCAAGGCGACCGGCAAGTATATCTTCGTCAATCGTAATGGCGCCAAAGTGGCAGAGTATCAAAGGGACAAGCTCGCTACCGCGCTCGCCAGTGGCGATATGACCATGCTGGATGACGGCCTTATTTTCGACCGGGCCCTGGAGTCGATCATCGACAATTTGCGCCATAACCGGAAGGACTGACTTGGGTTCGACCGCTGGCGACTTACCGGCCTATGTGCTTCAATCCCCCGAATGAGCGAAACAAAATCTTGCCTTGCTGATAGAGCTGCACACTTGCGGCGGACCGGTCGTCTGCCATCCGTCAGATGGTGTCCGTCACCAAATTTTGGGCCCCGTCCGGCCGAGTCGGGAATATCGTTGTTGGTGGTTCACAACATAAGCTTGCCGCCCGGCCAGTATGGAGGCCCTGCGATTGAAGATTTCTTCTGTAACCGACTGAATCCTGACGCCCATCCTTACTTCAAAACCATCTTGGGCATGCAGGTGTCCTCCCATGTTTTGATCCGGCGTGATGGTCACTGCGTTCAGTTTGTCAGCCTGCTTCAACGGGCCTGGCATGCCGGACGCTCGGTGTTCGACGGTTGCCCGGAATGCAACGACTATTCCATTGGTATTGAGCTGGAAGGTACTGATGATGTCCCCTACGCCAAAGCTCAATACGAAGCGCTGGCGGGTCTGACGTCGCTTATTATGGTGGCCTGGCCGGCCATTACTTCCGAGCGCCTGACCGGCCATAGTGATATTGCCCCAGGCCGCAAAACCGATCCCGGTCCGGCATTTGACTGGACATATTATCGACAGTGCTTGTCGGTTCGCGCTTTGGCGAATGGTTCTGGCGATAACGGGAGTGCCCCCTGATGCCATTCTTCATATTGTTGTTGGCCTACGTCACTCGCCGGAGCCTTGATGGCGCCGACAATTTCAATACTGATGCGGCGTGGCGACAGGGCTTCAAATGGGGGGCAAGTGCACCATCCGGCCGGGAATCCCGCGTATGGCCGGGGATTGTGATCGTCACCATTCTGGCACTGGCGCTGCTGACACTCGAATACGCACTGCGGACGTTTTCAGTGAGCGTTTTATCCGCATTGGTTGATTACCTCATGCTGGTGCTTCTGATGGGCGCTCCGGGCTGGAAGTCTCGTCTGGAGGCTTACACCGAGGCGTGGCGGCGAGGTGATATGCAAGCGGCGTGGCATCACGTTAAGGACAGCTTGCCGGCAAGGGAACGGGGCGCCGCTTCGGCTCCTGAAAATTTGCACATGTCGGTTTCTTCCCGGTTTATGGTGATGATTTTTGAACGCTATTTTCTGATTATCTTTTGGTACGTGGTGGGGGGTATTGCAGTCGCCTTTCTGGTGAGGGCTGTTCTTGCCTTGCGTGATCATTGGCCACAGGCGGCGGCGCGGCCCGGTTTCGGCGTAGCTGCCAATATACTTTCATGGCTCCCGGTACGGATGCTGTCGTTCACGTTCGGGCTGGCCGGAGACCTCTCCGGCTGGCTTCGGGCAGGACGCAGCAGTATGAGCACTCCTACCGTGCCCCCCTCTACCGTTCTTCTGGACGCGGCCAACAGTGCATTGACCGGTTACGCGCTTGAGCCATCGAGATTTCGAAAGCTGCACCCTGACGAGTGGTCTGAGTATGGCGGGCGAAGTTTTTCCGCCATTCGTGATCTTCTGAATCGCAGCATGCTGGTATGGATATGCGTACTGGCACTGCTGGTGATCGCGGGCATTATCGTGTGAGAGGCGGGGGCCTGCAAAGCTGTAAAATCCTCGAACTGAACCCGATAATTACAAATAAATACCAATTATTCCTCAATTTTTGAGGGATGTGTCCGACAACTACTGTATAAAACACAAAAAATCGGTTGTCGTACTTATTGGAGGTCTGCGTGAATCATCTTATCCGTCCAGCTGTCGCTTTGATGAACCGGCTGCCGATGTTCTACAAATTCAGCTTGATCAGCATTCTGTTTCTACTGCCGATTGTGGCTTTATCCTTCCTCGTCGTCAGCGAACTCAACCGCTCAGTCAGCACCATCACCAAAGGCATAGAGGGAATAGACCGGCTGGAACAAGTTAACCACCTGCTGGATGCAGCCTACCGTTATCGCGATTATCGGGCGCCAGGAAAATTGAAAGAGGATCCCGAGATTCTGGCGCTCGCGGATACGGCCCGGAATGACATTGACCGGGTATTGGCGGCCTTTACCGAAACGGATGCCGTATTCGACACCAACGGGCATTGGAAAGAGCAGGTAGAGACACTGCAGGCGGACTGGGAAGCGCTCAAGAGTGAAGACATTTACCAGCAAACCATGGGTCCTCAGTTCAAATATTATCAGGAGTTTGTGCAGAAAGTCCGCGCCTTGCTGTCAGCCACAATACAGATTTCCGGCCTGGCCCAGGATGCTTCCAGGGAAAACCAGCTGCTGCTGGAGTTATCGACGTATACCTTGCCCAATGCCTACCACGTTATTGGACAGGCGCGCTCCTATGGCGTATTTGCCCTGCTGGAAGGCCAGCTTGGTTATGCGGGGGACACGGTCAACGAAATCTATGATGGCCTGACCAATCTCGATACCCTGCTGCAATCAGCGTTCAGAGTGGCTGCCAGCGGTTCACCCGGATTCAGCTCTCAGGGCGCTGGCGCTATAGAAGGTGTCTCAAGCAGTCTTGGAGCAGTGCAGCTCATGCTTGATGAACACATCATAACGCCGATGCGTCTTGAGATGCCCTGGTCCGAGTACAATGAACAGATGGTCTCGCAGATAGGTCATATCCGGGCCACGAATAACGTTATTTTTGACGTTATAGCAGATAATCTTGATGGCCGTTTGGCAGATGAGTTGACTCAGCGGCGATTGATCTTCATTGCCCTGGTGTCGGTACTGGCGATTGTAGTGTATCTCTACATCGGCTTCTTCATGTCGGTACGGACTGCGATCAGCTCCTTCAGCAAGGCAGCCCGGGAGGTTTCTGCAGGAGACATGACGGTTCGGATCAACCTTGATAATCGCGACGAACTGGGTGAATTGACCGGCGAATTCAATAACATGACCTCAAAAATGGCGGAGCTGATCCGGTCCGTTGGCCAAACAACCGGTAATGTTGACCAGCAAGCCAGCCGGGTGCACGAGACCGCAACCTCAAACAGTGATGCGGTAGCACGGCAGATGGAAGAAACCAAACAGATCGCCGAAGCCATGCGCCAGATGGTGGATACGGTTCAGGAAGTCGCAGAGAGCGCCCACCGGGCGTCTGATTCGGCCGGACAGGCGGAGCAGGATGCCGACAAAGGACGCGAAGTGGTGGCGGAAACGGTTGCAACCATCAATCGATTATCCACTGAAATTACCGGCGCAGTCGAAGTTATTAACCGGGTCAGTGCCGACAGCGCAAGCATCAGTCAGGTTCTGGTGGAGATCAAGGCAATTGCTGAACAGACCAACCTGCTGGCACTGAATGCGGCCATTGAGGCAGCCCGGGCGGGAGAGCAGGGCCGAGGGTTTGCTGTTGTGGCGGACGAAGTGCGGTCGCTGTCTCAGCGGACTCACAAATCCACAGAAGAAATTGAAAGCATGATTTCCCGTCTGCAAAGCGGTGTCAAAGACGCCGTTACGGCTATGAACAATAGCCATGAGGTCACCCAGGCAACCGTGCAGAAGTCCTCCGATGTGACCGAGGCCTTAGACCGGATAGTTACCGGCATTGCTACCATCGTTGATATGAGTCACCAGATTGCCCAGGCGGCTGAAGAGCAGGCTGCGGTTGCGAAGAACGTCAATTCCAACGTCGATCAAATCAGCGTGCTGGGCCAGGAGACTGCTGGCAACGCCGACGAAACCCTGCAGGCCTCCCGTCAGATGTCAGACCTGACCGCCTCATTGCAAAGGCTCGTCGAAGCGTTCAAGGTCTAGTGTCCTTGTTCCCAGAGTACTTCCTGGGCGCCTTCGCGGCGAGCCAGGCAGTGCGCCGATCTGACAGTTAAGCTCATCGGCGGAGCCCATGGCATCCACGCGCTGGGCGTTCTTGGCAATTCGGCTGCCATCCGCCAGGCCAGTTGAGCCGTCATCTCCGGTTTTGGTGTAAATCTTCGAGAGGCGATTGCCCATAGTTTATCCCCGTCGCTGGTTGTTAGTGATGGAATGTACCTGTTCG
>JBDNIR010000090.1:0-3506 GCA_041688195.1 Marinobacter sp. | reverse complement strand
CGTATTCCGGTGCACATGATCGAAACGATCAACAAGCTCAACCGCATCTCCCGTCAAATGCTTCAGGAGATGGGCCGCGAGCCAACGCCGGAAGAGCTCGGCGAGCGCATGGAAATGCCGGAAGACAAGATCCGCAAGGTACTGAAAATCGCGAAAGAACCGATTTCCATGGAAACTCCGATCGGTGATGACGAAGACAGTCACCTCGGCGACTTCATTGAAGACATCCAGGCGCTCTCGCCAGTAGATTCGGCGACCGCAGAAGGCCTTCGCGAAGCTACCCGCTCCGTACTGGCAGGCCTGACAGCCCGCGAATCCAAGGTGTTGCGCATGCGGTTCGGTATTGAAATGAACACCGACCACACCCTGGAAGAAGTCGGCAAGCAGTTTGATGTGACCCGTGAGCGCATCCGCCAGATCGAAGCCAAGGCATTGCGCAAACTGCGCCATCCCTCCCGCTCCGATCACCTGCGCGGCTTTATTGACGATCAGGGTTAACAGCACCAGTGGCGGGCGCCTGCCCTCATGGGTATAATGGCGCCCGCTGCATCCCCCCCGCAGTGAAATTTTTGCTTTCAGGGCCTATAGCTCAGTTGGTTAGAGCAGAGGACTCATAATCCTTTGGTCGGAGGTTCAAGTCCTCCTGGGCCCACCATTCCTGCATTTCTCCGCTGATGACAGCCTGCAATGACATTTCAGCTTTGTCGTATGATGACAATTCGTATACAACTAGAGAGTGGTTCCCAACAATAATTCAAGGAAACGCCATGCCCTTTTCCCCTGACCATATCGAAGAACTTAATCTGCTCGCGCTGTTTAACCTCTCATCCGCGCAGGAAGGCATTAAAGTTCACCAGCATTCTGCAGCTCCGGAATCGGTCGCTGCGGCACAGCGGCTGTTCAATAAAGGCTTGATCACGCAATTAGATGGTGGTTACTTGACACGACTCGGCAGTGAGACGGCAGAGCACACCCAGAAGTTGCTGACGATTCTGTCGAGCGGTTGATCTTTGAAATTCTTGAATCCGATGGCATCGAGAACTAAAACGAAGTGCTGCATTTCATCAAGCAGGTTAAATCCTTCCGTTCCCCATGGTTGGGGGCATTCCCGCAAGGGCACCCGGCAGGCAATCGCGGAAGCTCACGCAGGTGCCAGCATCAACGACATCATTCGGGATGACCAGATTGATCTGCTCAGTGGCACCTCGGTGTTGAATGGTCAAAACGTCCGCGTTAAAGCATGGAAGGCTGAGCGCAGCCAAAAGCGGGCCTGAAAAAGTTCCGCGCGTCGCATTTTTTGCTATGCTGGCAACCCTGAAACGCCAACTTTTGAACCACTCACAAGGATTTTCTGACATGCCGCTCTGGTCGCAATGGGTACTGATTTTCGTGGGTTTGGTGGCGATTGTACTTCTGGCCCTGTTCATTAATCGCCAAACCAAAGTGCTCAAACGAGACAAGGCCACCGCCAACCGGACCAAGATATTTCAAGACGAACGCAGGGCCAGTATGGTCGAGAGCATTCGTGTGCTGGCAATGGCGGTGGAGCAGGACCAGATCGAGTATTCCGAAGCTTGTCTGCGAATAAAGGGGTTGCTGGACCACTTGGCGCCGGAACTTCTGAAACAGACACCGTATCGGATTTTCCAGGAAATGCATGAAAACATGGAGCACATGCCCACCCATCAGGCTCGTCAGGATACGGATTCGAAGTTTGTTGAGAAGATGGACAAGGAGCGTTTTGCCCTGGAGCAGAAGCACGCTGACGCCATTCGTCGTGCGGCAACAGCCATCAGGCACCATCAATTTTAACCGATGTCTTTGATCAGGATTGCATCATGCCAGCCATAGCCATGATGCTCGCTTTGTTTTGCACCAATTCATCGAACTGTTCTTCCACCATGTCACGATTCAGGCCCAGTTCCTCGAACATTGAATCAAGCACACTCTCTCCGACCCCGAGCGGTATACTCCGGGCGGTCAACAGTTGACGGCCGAGCCAGAGCAGCTTTGGATACACATGATGCGGGCCAGAATAGTCGGGATCTTTCTGATGCCGAATCGCCGTGTTGATCTCATCAGGCATAACCCAGTTGCTCATCAGTTGAGCGCCAATCTGTTCCCGGGTCACACCCAGCAGGTGGTGCTCGACCACGGCGGTATCAAGATGTGAATTAACCTCCCAGCTACGGCAGGCCAATTTGAAATGCGGGGGAAACACCTGAGCCAGAACCAGATAACCAAAGTTGTGAAGAAGCCCTGCGAGATATGCTAGCCCAAAGGCCGGACGCTCGCCCCGGCGCATCATGCTGGCAAGAATACCGGCTGATTGCGCCTGCCAGATAGCTTGTTGCCAATAGCCGACATAACCTTTGGGCTGATCACTGGGTTGCTTCAGGGCATGGCCAAGAGCCAGGCCCATGGCGAGATTCATCACCAGATCAAACCCCAATACCCGTGACACCGCGTCATATACCGAGCGCACCTGGCCGGCTGCCGCATAGAATGAAGAGGAAGCCCAACTGACCACTTGGGCTGCCAGGCTTGGATCGCTCTCAACCACATCGACCAGATCCCCCATAACGGCATTTGGATTAATCCGGAGATGAATGATCCGCTGAGCTGTTTCCGGTAACGGTGGCAACTCAAGAGTGTCGTCAAGACGCTGCTGGATCCGCAAGCCAGTAAAACGTTTCAGGGCTGACTGCAACTGCACCTGATCATCTTCTGGCCGATTCAGGTTTACCGCAATGTCGGCCGCAGCCACGCTAAACGCGCCTCGTTCAAAACCCGCCGTGAGTGCTGCGAATGCGTTACCATCCAGAGTTAGCCGCTCTGAAGTCTGGTGGTCCAGGTAGATGCAGACCGTTGACAGGCCATCGACAGCTTTATCGATGTAGGAGGGCAGTCCGGTCAGCGCGGGCATGGCCGGCAATGCTTTAACGCCGATTCGGTCCCAAATACGCTCCTGGTGCTTGATGGGCATTAAGTGGAGGTCACGACCCATTTGTTTGTTGAGGGCCGAAATATCGAATAGGTCCTGATGGCGGAAAATAACCTGAACCTGGCCCTGATCATCGCTAAGGAGCACCATACGAAGCACATCGCTCACATCGGCACTGGCCTCTCGCAACGTCCAACCGGGCGCAGTCTCTTCCAGCAACTGCCGGACTGAGACGGGTAGTTCCATGATAGCCCCCTAAGGTAATGGTCAGCAGTGCGCTCGCCGACGATCTCTAATCCAAAATAAGAATCTGGCTACAGTCTAGCTGATAACGGCAGCAAAGCCTGATGATTTACTGCAGGCTGGCCGACATTTCTGAAGCAGGAGTAATACTTACACGTCACCGTAGCGAATACGTTCTCCCAGCCAGCGACGGATAAGTGCATCCACAATTATTTTGTCACCCATTAACGACGGCGCAATCCCCCGGACGGGTTCAATCCAGTTTTTGTCCCGCTCAAAATCCGCCAGCCTGAACTGCATCATGCCCGTCTGTCGAGTG
>JBDNIR010000450.1:0-4461 GCA_041688195.1 Marinobacter sp. | reverse complement strand
TATCTAGGTTTCCCTAGATGGCTTTTAAGGCTCACCCCGGAGCAGCAGCTGGTGCAAGCGCAAGAGTTGGTACAGGAACATATGCGAGAAACGGAAGGCGAGCTGCTGATATGGGGAACGATCAAGCGTTACTGGTTTTTTTATGCGCCCAATCGCAGTTATTGGCTGGCACCGGACGGCGAAATTATTGCCAAAAACGAGGGGGCGGTGAGCAACCGGGCGGGAAGTCCAGTAATTGAGGCCATGAATAAAGCCCTTTCATAAACGAAAAATAAGCCTGAGCTGTCCGCTTGTCGCTATTACCAATCTGGTCGAAGAACTGGCAGAGTCAGCTAACTAACTAAATGATACTTCATGGAGGAATCACTATGTATGACATCATCGGCGATATTCACGGCTACGCCACAGAGCTGAAAGCGCTACTCACCAAAATGGATTACCAAGAAATCGATGGCGTTTGGCAGCATCCAGAACGCAAAGTTATCTTTTTGGGTGATTTTGTGGATCGCGGCCCAGAGCAAGTTGAAACGGTTCATATTGCCAAAGCGATGGTCGTAAAGAGTAACGCATTGGCCGTGATGGGAAACCATGAGTACAACGCCGTCGCTTGGGCAACACCTGACCCTAAAAACTCCGGCAAATACCTTCGCCCGCATATCCCTAAAAATCTGAAACAGCACAAAGAATTTTTGGAGCAGATAGGTGACGACATTGAAATGTACCAGAGCATAATCAAATGGTTCAAAACTTTGCCGATTTATCTGGATTTACCGGAATTACGAGTGGTGCACGCCTGCTGGCACCCAGATCATATCCAACAAATAAAACCCTACCTCGATGGTGAAAACTGCTTGTTGGCAGAAGCCTGGGAGTCCACAGCCAGAGAAAACACAAAACCATTCCGATCATTAGAAACCCTGCTCAAAGGGCTTGAGATAAGCCTCCCCGAAGGCTGCAGCTTCCCCGACAAAGACGGTAACTCAAGAGCAAAGATCCGGACGCGCTGGTGGGCTCATGAGTGCACAACCTACAGAGAGTTTGCTATGGTGCCCGATGACGTTATTGAGCTTATTCCCGATAAGACGATTGAAAACAATGTTTTACCTGGTTATGACGGCGAAAAGCCTGTTTTTATCGGGCACTACTGGAGGACAGGAGAGCCTGCGCCGCTGACTGACCACATTGCCTGTCTGGACTACAGCATAGCGGGCGACCACGGAGGAAAACTCTGCGCCTATAGGTGGGACGGGAGTGCCACGCTGAAACAAGAAAATTTTGTCTACGTTACCTCATAGAGTTCAAGTACATTCGGAGCTGACTAGCACAGAGAGCTATCAAAGGGCTCTCCGTGCTAATCAGCATCTACATTCCCACCATCCGCTGCGTCGTTTCATCGATCAGTTGAAAGCATTGTCCAAGGCAAACAGTTAGCGAAGCTCCAGATACATATTGATATTATTTAAATGGGATCGCTTTCCACTGCGCCCCTGTGAGCACCACCAGAATCATCGAGCTCGAAGCCCCCTCGAATAACAAATTCACGCAGCAAGTTGGCGGCTTTGATATTCACCTTAAAGGTCGGAATGGTTTGTCCTTCGAAAGCTTCAAAGTAGGCCTTGGCTTTTTGCTTGTTGATCGTTGCCTTCAGCTTATCGAAGCGACCGTATTCGTTCAGGGTCGCCTTCGAGGTGGTATTGTTCATCAGGGCGATCAGCTGCTCAGCATCGATGCCAAGGTGAACGACAATGGCCTCGACTTCTTTGTTTTTTGCCTTCGCCTGGTAGTCGGCTAGGTAATCGCGGAAGCTGCGATCAGGGTCGATCTCTACATCTCTGCGCTGGATATCACGTAGAAAAATCTCAGCGAACCTTTGCTGGTCTTGCGAGAGTGATGAAAACGAACGTTGCAACTCAAGGAGTGTTGCCTCTCGTGCGTCATGATCAACGGCGGTCTGCAAGACTTTGAGGTATTTTACAAAGCGCGAATTCATATAGTCGGCATCGATCTTGCCAGTGTCGATTTCAGTGATATGGCTATCAAGATCGAAAGGGATGGCATCGCCACTGTCACTGCCACCGCCGCTACCAAGTTCTTTGTAGCGTTGCAGGAGAGTAAGGTATTGCTGGTGAGAAATGCTAAGCGTAACCGTTATTGCTGGGTCGCCTTCAAGCTCGTAGACGGTTTTCTCCCACGTAAAGCCCTGTATTTTCGCCGCCTCAAGGACGTTGTTGAATGCCTGAAAATGCTTGGCGAAGGCGGCGCACTCACTCAGGTCATCCGGTAGCTTTTTGAAATCCTTTATACTCGCATCAGCAAAAATAATCGTGATCTCGGCAAAGCTGGCATTCATCCGCTCAAGGTTACTCGCCAAGCGATCCGCGAAGAGACCAGTGGGCTTATCACCTGAATAGAGTTTCACCGCAGCATCCACATTTTGCTTCATGGTGTGAGGCTTGCGGTAGTAACGAATAGTGCCAAACGGTTTGTCTGGTCCGAAGAGGCGGTTGGTTCGGGAAAAGGCCTGAATAATGTTCTCGTATTTCAGCATCTTGTCTAGGTAAAGCGTATTCAACCATTTTGAATCGAAGCCGGTCAGCATCTGGTCCACCACAATCAGCAGGTCCAGTTGTTTGTCTGGTTCGGTCGCAATGCGAGTGTAGGGCGCTTTATGGGCAAGCCTGGCAGCAATATCTTTCTTGAATTTTCCGTGACTGCCCAAGTCGAAATTTTGCCCATAAGCATGGTTGTAGTCCTGCAGCAGCTCCACAAGTCCGTTGGTCTTAAACGTCACGTCCCCCGCACTGTCCTCATCATTGTCGATATGCGGGTCAAACAGCGCGGTAATTTTGAGATCCGGGCACTGTGCTTTGATTAGCCGGTAATATTTAATTGCCTCCGGAATGCTGTGGGTGGCAAAAATCGCGTGGAATTTCCCGCTTTGGCTCAGGTTGATCCAATTTATCGCAATGTCGTCAATCACTGCTTCGCGATGTTCATCGCGGTTGTATTGACTGTTGGGAAGATAGTCTTCGATCCCTTTCTGGTAAACGGCTGAAACATCTCGATAGCCCGCCATCGGCACTTGGTTCATATAGCGATTAAAAATGTTCTTTTTCCTGGGGTCGGCAAAGGCCTCTTGCGGGGTGGTGGCTTTGGCCTTTTCCAGTGCCACGGCTTGCCGCACATCCCGGTCGCGGTAGGTGGATACCTGGTAAGGGTCGAAGCCGAGCACGTTCTTGTCGCGTATACCATCGGCAATGCTGTAACGGTGTAGCTCATTGCCAAAGACATCGGTGGTCGTGTTGTCTTTGCGGTCATTCTCTTTATGAATGGGCGTGCCGCTAAAGCCAAATAACACTGCACCTTTAAAGCTTTTTTTAATATCGATGAGCATATCGCCGAAGGTCGAGCGGTGGCATTCATCAATGATAAAAACGATGCGCTTCGCGCGGATCTTTTCTAGATCGTGTGCGTTTAACCCACCCTCTTCATCCCGAAGGCGGCTCATTTTCTGGATGGATGTCACAATCAATGTATCGGCAGGATCAGTGCTCTTGAGTTTACTAACAAGGATGCCAGTGTGCTCTGTTGCCTGCACCGCGTTGCCATCGCCTGCAAAGTCTCGATAGGCTTCAAGAGTCTGGGTGCCGAGCTCAACACGGTCGAGCAGGAAGACCACTTTATCCGCATCTTTTGAGTTGGCGATCAACTGAGCGGACTTAAAACTGGTCATGGTTTTGCCCGAACCTGTGGTGTGCCATATATAGCCACCAAGTCGGTTAGGGTTTTTCCAATCGGTCTTAGCTACTTGGTCAGAAATGGCATGGGCAGCGTAGTATTGGTAGCTACGCATTACTTTGAGTACGCCATCGGACTCATCTGCCACGGTATAGAATCCGATCAATTGGTGCGCCATAGGGATGGAGAGCAAGCCCGAGGTAAAAGCCTTCCAATCGTTAATCGGTTCGTTATTAAAGTCAGCCCAGTGGAAGGCATAGTCTTTGTTAAATTTCCCGTCTGGCCCTGGGTTGGCAAAATAGAGCGACTCTTGCGGCTCCATTGCAACAAAGAGCTGCACCAAGGAGAAGAGCCTACTGAAAATGCCCTCGCGGGAATACTTTTGAATCTGATTATATGCCTGGCTTACCGGCACACCGCTTTTCTTCAATTCGAGATGAATCAAAGGCATGCCATTGATCAAAAGCAGCAGGTCGCCACGCCGGTCATTCAGAATCTTTGAACCACGGACGAAGCGCGGCTGCTGCACAATCTGGTAGCGGCTCTGACCCGCGGCGATCTCGTGGCGGTCATAAATTTTCAGGCTTACTTCCTTACCAAAGTGCAGCGTGTCTTCTGAATTGTCACGAGTGATGGCGACGGTCTTGCCATTGATAAAGCCGTTCAACTTCAGAGGGGTGCGCAGCTCGATCACCTGCTCCATTATCTGCTGCATCTCTCCCT
>JBDNIR010000089.1:0-3921 GCA_041688195.1 Marinobacter sp. | reverse complement strand
TACGTTCCACCGCATAGCCTAGAAATGAGGCGATTGTCGCACCCGCTCCCGGCAGCACACCAATGAAAAAACCCATCACCGATTGCCTTGCGATAACCGGGGTGATCGCACCAGCCTCCGCTCGGGTCATTCGCAGCCCGCTAATTCTACCACTCTGGTCGTCCTCGGCGCTAATCTTGCGAGATTTCAGAACCAGAAATATCGCCTCGGGCAGTGCGAAAAGCGCCATCGCCAGGGTTATAAAGGAAAAACCCGACTGCAAATCCATAACGGCCATAGTGAAGCGAGGCATGTTGAACAGTGCCCCTTCTCCAACCGTCGCCATGATCAATCCCAACAGTGTCATCATCAGCGCCTTGAAAATCTGACCTTTACCAGCGAACACAGCAATCGCAGACAGGCCAATTACCATTAGCGCGAAATATTCCGCTGAATGGAACAGCAGCGCCACCGAGGACAGCATCGGTGCGAATATCATTAACAGTACGACGCCGATCGTGCCGCCCGCAAAGCTGGCAATGGCGGCGATCGTCAGCGCCTTGCCCGCCTGACCTGCACGTGCCATCGGATAACCGTCAAAGCTTGATGCAACAGTGCCGGCGACGCCTGGCGCATTCAAAAGGATCGAAGATGTCGAGCCGCCGAAAATCGCACCATAATAAACGCCGGCCAGTAAAATCAACGCGGCAGTCGGATCGCCGATGGTGATCGCTACCGGAATCATGATCGCAATAATTGACATAGGCCCAAGGCCCGGCAACATGCCAATAAAGGTCCCGATCAGACAGCCGGCTACGACCATCATTAGATTCATGGGTGATAAGGCCGTTGACAGGCCGATTAGCAGTCCTTCGAGCATGTTGACCGCCTAAAGTAAGCGTGGCAGAGGGCTGAGGAATATCCCCAATACCTCTTGCACAAGATACCAAACGCTTCCGGTCGCCAGCGCGGCCACCGGCAGCAGAACAGCGAAGCGACGTTCACCCAGCAGAGCCGCGCCCAGTGTCAGGAAGGCGAAGGTCGACAGCAGGAACCCAAGGGGGCGCAGAGTCAGTGCGTAGGCCACCATCAACCCCAACAGAAGAAGTGCCTGGCCAAGCTTGTATTCGGTCAACCTGCGGTAGTCGATATCGGGCACCTTCGCGGGCCCTGGCGCGGGCTTTTCCATACCCAACAAGACCAACATGCCGCATATTACCCCTGCCACTGAAAGAACTTTGGGAAAGGTGGATGGCCAAACTGGATTACGTAGCATGAAAGGCGGCAGAAGGTCGTCCATGGTGAAAAAAGCGGCGTAGCCATAAAGCAAACAGACAAGAACGAAAATCAATGCGATCCAACGGTCCAGATGCATAGTATTAACTCTTTAATAACTTCCCGTCGTTGCATCCGACGGTGCTTATCCGCCCCAAATCTGGGGCGGGTAAGCTGTGTTGTACCTATGCGATGTGGCACCAACCCTCAGAGAAACCCGAGTGTTCTCATCAGATCGCCGATCTGTTGTTCCTGGTTTTCCAGAAATCCACGGAAATCCTCGCCATTGTTGTGAATGTTGACCCATCCATTGCGTGCGCGCACTTCTTCCCATTCCGGAGTGTCATACATCTCGCTAAGCACTTGCTGGAATTGCGCAAGACGATCCTCTGGCAAGCCCGGAGCGGCGAAAAATCCGCGCCAGTTCACAAACGTCGCATCGACTCCCTGCTCGACGATGGTGGGTGCTTCGGGATAGGCGTCCACTCGCTTTTCAGCAGTAACACCCAGAATACGGACTTCACCAGCCTTGGCCAAGTCAATGGCCTCGGAAAACCCGGTGCTCAATGCAGCGATTTCACCCGACAACAGACCAGCCATCGCTTTCCCGCCCGCATCATAGGCAATATAGTTGAAGCCTGTCGGGTCTTCACCTGCAGCCTCCATCACCAGCGCAGCAACAAGATGATCCATCCCGCCCGGTACAGACCCGCCGCCGATGGACATACTGCCGGGGTCGGCACGATAGACTTCGAGCAGATCATCGAGAGACTCGATGTCGCTGTCCGTGCTCACCACCAATGCCGCGTAATCCCCGATCGTACCCGCAACCAGCGTCAGATCACGGAAACTTTGTGGGAAGACGCCGGTCAGTGACCGGATCATGATCGGAGTCGAGTTCACCATCATGGTGTTATCCAGACTTTCTGCATTGTCGATCATATGGCGGATTGCAACGCCGCCACCACCACCCGACAGGTTTTCGTAGGTTGCCTGCCCGACCAGTCCAGATTCGGTCAGTGCCTCGCCAGTACCGCGCGCGGTGCCGTCCCAGCCACCGCCAGCGCCGCCGGGGATGATGAAATGAACCTCGTCGAGAACCTGGTGCTCGTCGGCCTGAACCGTGCCCGCGAGGACAACAGCCCCCAGCATTACGGCGCAAGCAATACCCAGTGTGCCCGCTCGAATTGTTTTACTCATATTAAAAAGCATAGAAGCCTCACTTTCGTCTTGTTATTGTGGCTCGAAACACCCGTAACCGTTTTCTGCATTATTGTTGGTTAGTGATGCTGGACAGGAGTCTAGAGGAACGGCTATCCAGGAGGCTGTTGCATAGTCGCCCGATTTAAGCGCGTTCGCCGCCTTCGCGATTCTCTCGTTGGCTGAAAGTGCCAAAGACATCATCAACGCTATGACTCCAACTAACGCACACAGAAATTTCATGTCAGTTCAATCCCGCGTCTCACCGGGTGTGAATTATCTGAACCCTTGGGCATGCACATCAATACCGTGGCATTAAACCGCTTCACGAGTCAATTGAATCCCGGATCCTTCTGAACCACAGCCAGCGCTTTCGAATCAATTTCACCGCGGCCCAGCCGAGTCTTGGGTGCCGCATCTGGGTTTTGAATCCGGATCGCTGGCAGCTTTGAAAACGCTGGGTTATCAGTGAGAGATGTCTCTGACCGCGCCTCAGCCACCACCAACTCAAGATCAAACAGGAACCGGGAAGGGTCACACTTGATAACCTGGCTGTGCTGACGTCGACGACGTGCTGACGACAAGTACAGGTGCTGCTTTGCCCGGGTCATCGCAACGAACAGGATGCGACGTTCCTCGTTAAGGTCTTCTTGCCGGTTGGCGTTATTGCCCGGCATGGCTTCGTCATCGACGCCTACGCAAAAGGTAATCGGAAACTCTAAGCCCTTGGATCCATGAATGGTCATCAGCTTGACGGCGTTATCACTTTTGGATGAGTTGGCTGTTTCCATCAAAGCGAATCGATCAAGGATGTCCCTGCAGTCCATGTCCCCAGTCACAAGTCGTGAGATTTCGGAGATAATTACCGCTACCCGGTCAGCCGCAGCAGCCTCCGCATCCTCTTTGCCCTCGTACGCCGGCAGAATGAAGTGCTCAACGAAGTGGTTGAGAACACCAGCACAGTCCTCTCCCGATCGGGCGTTTGCGTGATTTTGCAACAGCGCCATCTGATCGCAAAGGCTCTTCAGCCGATCGATATTCTGAGTTCTTTTGGACTTCAACGAATCAAGCGCGTCGGTAACAATGCCGTCAGCTTCACTCAAGGCTTTCTCGAAGCTCGCTTCGGTCACCCCCAGGGAGAAATTCTTGATCAGTCGGCGGTAGGCCAGCTTATCCCAGGACTGCCAAGCGGCTCGCATGAATGCGATCAGATTTCGTGAGTCCGTTCGATCAAGTAAGGCCTTATCACTAGGGGCTGTTGACAATTCACATCGGCAGCCATAGAAATGCGCAAGCCAATGACACGATGCTCTCATAATTACGAGTCAACTTGTCATATCTGATGGCGACGGCCCGATAATGCTTGAGTCTGGCAAACGCGTTCTCCACCAGATGTCTGAGCTTGTACAACGGCCAGTCGAGTCCCTTGTTGCCCTTGATCGAAGTTTTCTTTCTGGGAATAATAAC
>JBDNIR010000449.1:0-2158 GCA_041688195.1 Marinobacter sp. | reverse complement strand
TGGTGCCCCAGGCAGGACTCGAACCTGCTACCTTCCCCTTAGGAGGGGGACGCTCTATCCGGATGAGCTACTGGGGCATTCTGCTTGCAGCGGCGGTATGATAGCGATACCGGTCGCCTGTCTCAAGGCATGACAGCTCTTTGGTGTGGTATTGTCCTGTTTTATGGCATCTACGTTCCCTGTAATCAGTGTGATTATTCCCGTTTGGCAGGAAGCTGCAGGCATTGTAAAAACCCTGCAAGCCCTTGAGCTGCTCAGAAAATCCGGGCATGAGGTTATCGTTGTCGATGGCGGCAGTGATGATGGAACCCGTGAGCGGGCCACCCGGCATTGTGATCAGGTGCTCATTAGTGGGAGAGGCCGGGCTGACCAGATGAACGTGGGCGCTGCCAGTGCCCGGGGTGATGTGTTGCTGTTCCTTCACGCTGATACGCAATTACCGGAAGGCGCTGCAGGCCACCTGGGTGAGTTCTTCCAGAGTTCCCGGCAGTGGGGGCGGTTTGATGTGCGCCTCAGTGGCGAGAGACGGCTGTTCCGGGTGATTGCCTGGTTTATGAATCGGCGCTCCCGGCTAACCGGGATCGCGACCGGTGATCAGGCTATGTTCATGCGTCGCTCAACCTTCGATGTCTTCGGTGGCTTCGCAGCTTTACCTTTGATGGAAGATATTGAATTCTCTGGCCGCTTAAAACTGGCGTCCCGCCCTTACTGCATTTCTGACCGAGTTATTACTGACAGTCGCCGCTGGCAAACCCACGGCGCCTGGCGAACCATCTGGCTAATGTGGCGCCTGCGTTGGCGCTATTGGCGCGGCGAAGCCCCTGACGAACTTGCAAAGGTCTATCGATCCAATGTCCGAACACCCTGAACAGAATGTCGTGCTGGTCCAGTTTGCCAAATGGCCGGAGCTTGGGCGGGTTAAAACCCGGCTCATTCCAGCGTTGGGTGAGCAGGGTGCCTTGGCGGCTCATCAACGGCTGACTCTCACCGTTCTGGATAATTTGCTGGCCTCTGGTCTGCCGGTGGAATTCTGGTGGGACCGTGCGCTGGCTGCCCCGCCGGTTGAGGCCAGATCGGTACTGGATAAAATCCTGACCGCTGGCGTAGTACAACACTTTCAGCAAGGCGCCGATCTGGGGGCGAGGATGCAGCATGCGCTGGCAACGGGGCTGGAGCGCAATCATAAGGTGCTGATTATTGGCAGTGATTGCCCGGCGGTGGATGCCGGTTACTTAGCTCAGGCAGTGGCGGCGCTGGATCACGCTGATGTGGTTATGGGGCCATCCGACGATGGTGGATACGTACTGATGGGTGCGCGGAGGATAACCGCTGGCATGCTGGACGGCATTGCCTGGGGAAGCCTGCAGGTTCTGGAGCAAACCTGCGGGAGACTGCTCGAAAACGGTTTATCCCACCGCCTGCTGGAGCCGCGATGGGATGTCGACGAAGCAGAGGACTGGGAGCGTTTTATTCGATGGTCGGGCGCTCACGAAGCTGATCGATAACGGTCTTCATATTGCCGGGTTCTGCAGTGGTGATTACCTTCAAGGCCTTGCTGCGGTCGCTGATGGCTGATTGGTAGGTAGCGATCAGGTCCTCATGGCTCACCTGTCGGACGGCGTCCGCCAATTGTCTGCGGGAGTTGAAGTTGGTTTCTCCCCGGTCAATTTCACGCCAAAAGCGTTCGGAAATATCACCCAGTGACCGGTCACGTTCCAACAACCGGCTGATGACGGCCTGCTTTTCGCGCGCCAGGTCCGCCGCAGTCATTTGTTGCAGCGTGCTGGCAAATGCCCGACTGAATTCCCGGGTCGCGGTGTCGATTGCTTCCGCTGTAGCACTCGGTGACTGAACAATAAAGCCCAGGGCGGGGGTTTCCAGAATCTCATAGCTGGTGGCGTATACCACGTAGCCTAACTGCTGCTGGGTGCGTATCTGCTCATAGAACGGGGCGCCCACAATCTGGGCGAGCAGACTGTATTTGGCACGCTCTGCAAACGTCTTGCTGTTGCCTTGGATGTAAAGTGCGTAACCGGTATCCGGATGGTCAACCTGCACCTGGACGTCTGTGACGCCGGCAGGTAAAGACCGGACGCCGCTTCGGGGCACATCAATGGAGGCGCTGTCTTGCAATACCAGGGCTTCGGCAAAGCGGGCC
>JBDNIR010000448.1:0-11757 GCA_041688195.1 Marinobacter sp. | reverse complement strand
TAGTGTTCCTCCCAGTGTCCATGCCAGACTAGACCATAATTATGTCTGAAATATTACGTTGGAAGCGAGTATCTGGAGTTATTGTGCCGAGATAATCCATATCGTGCCATCCTACCTTGGCACGATATGGCAGAAGAACTCTTAGATCATGCCAACCCCCATTAAAATAATCTTTTCCATTTTCGTGGCGATCGCCGCCATAGGTGCTCACTTCTTCCAATCATCGATCGGCCAGGAGGTCACCCAATGGGTGGTTCTCGCTCTAGGGGCGTTCATGATTGGAGCAATATGGATGTTTCCAGAGGCGGGCATAAAGGCAGCAAGCGCTAGCCAGTAGTCGCTGCTACAGCCAGCTTTGCCATAATGCATGGCTGCATGGCTGCATGCGCGGTAAGCGATTAGACTCTGTGTAGCAGCTTCGTCAAAATGCGGTATTAAAAAGCCATCCTTATTTCAGAGGAGTCCTCTGCAGGTGCCTAACCCTGTTTTTTACGCGCACGATGCGCATCCAAATGACCACAATCCTTCTCCCGATCGAGGCGAGACCTTAACTGAGCGTGCTTACGATAAGCTCGAGGAACTTATCGTAACGCTGCAGTTACCGCCGGGCGAAATACTATCTGAAGTGACACTGAAACAGCTTCAGAGCTGTTCCAGCTGGGGAAGAAAGCGTCGGCGGAACGTTGCCAGGGTGTCGTGATCGGGATGGGTATTCGCGGCCAGGTAGCGAAAGGCCACTGAATCATAGGTGGCCCGTTCGATCTTGCGGCTCGAGAACACGCCGGTGGCATAGCCGTACACCAGCAGGCTCAACAGCACGGCCGGATGATGGGCCTTCGAGCCTCGAGCGGTGTAGTGCCGGGTTAACTCGGACAGGTCCAGCTGCTCGACGACATCAACCACGAAACGGGCGAGATGATCGTCGGGCAACCACTCATCCACGGAAGGCGGCAACAAGTAGTCGGTCTGTCGATCAACGGGGATGAAGCGGCTCATGGCATCCTTCCGGTGGCTATCACATCAAGAGATAGTATCGCATGCCGAGGACGGTAAGTCCGACAGACTGCTAGGCTCAATGGTAGACGAAAGGCTAATAACACTTTCAAGCCTATGTAGATATATTACCAGTATACGCAAAATACATCACGCTAATGACTCGAGAAGGAATCGAAGCCAGCTCATTTTGTGCCGAATGCCTGAGGTGCTAGGGCGGGTTGTTTCGACCAGAAGTCGCAGCGCTGCACGCACACATGCACCGCTAGCTGGCGCACCAAGTTTGATTGGTGAGCTACGCAAGCAATAATAAGAGTGGATTTTGATGAACTGGACTTCTTTAGCCGATGATTACGCTAAGCGCATCAGCCGCGGTCATGAGCTGTCTAACGGCAAGATCGTTCTTCATGCGGATGCAGTGCGCCTCTTGGAGGCAGTTATTGAACCGAGCGATCGCATTTGTCTGGAAGGCAACAATCAAAAACACGCCGATTTCCTTGCTGAATGTCTAGCTCAGGTCGACCCAGCACATATCCACGATTTACACATCGTTCAGTCGAACATTGCCCTTCCTGCCCATCTGGATGTATTCGAGAACGGCATTGCCCGCAATCTAGACTTCTGCTACTCAGGTGCTCAGGGCGTGCGGATGGCGCAGCTGGTGGCTGAAGGGCGCATCAAGCTCGGCGCGATCCATACTTATCTGGAGCTCTACGGGCGTTATTTCACGGATCTGGTCCCCCGCGTCAGCATAATCGCCGCTGATAGTGCTGACGCCTTTGGCAATCTCTATACTGGGCCGAACACTG
Organism: Marinobacter sp.; assembly: GCA_041688195.1. Lineage (GTDB taxonomy): Bacteria > Pseudomonadota > Gammaproteobacteria > Pseudomonadales > Oleiphilaceae > Marinobacter. Next base: position 9,955 of record JBDNIR010000448.1, on the reverse strand, counting down.
AAGATACGCCGGCCATCGTAGAAGCTACGACATTCAAGAACGGAATCGTAATTGCCCAAGTTAATGAGATAGTCGACAGCCTGCCACGCGTGGACGTGCCGGGAGATTGGGTGGACTTTGTGGTAAAAGCGCCCAAGCCGTATTACATCGAGCCCATTTTTACGCGGGATCCGGCGCATATAAATGAGATCCATATCCTCATCGCCATGATGGTCATCAGGGGGATCTACGAAAAGTATGGTGTAACCCAGCTTAATCATGGCATCGGCTTCGATACTGCGGCCATCGAGCTGATCTTGCCGACGTATGGGGAAAGCCTTGGTTTGAAGGGCAAGATATGCAACTTCATGACCGTCAACCCATGTCCGACATTGATTCCTGCCATAGAGAGCGGCTTCATCCAAGGCATTCATTGTGCCGGGTCGGAGGTCGGGATGGAGGAATACGTTCGGGCTCGATCAGACATTTTCTTCACGGGGCGCGACGGCTCGCTCCGATCGAACCGCATGATTTGCCAGATTGCCGGTCATTACGTCGACCTATTTGTCGGTTCGACTTTGCAGATTGATCTGGAGGGCAACAGTTCAACCGCGACAGCTAGCCGTATAGCCGGATTCGGTGGTGCTCCTAACTTCGGTTCGGAGTCCCGAGCGAGACGTCATGCCAGTGAGGCATGGCTCAAGGCGGGGCGTGAACAGCACAGGCCAGCCGGCAGTATGCCCCGCGGGCGAAAGCTGGTAGTGCAAATATCAGAGACTTATCGTGAGCAGATGCAGCCCACCTTCGTTGAGCGCCTTGACGCATGGGATCTCATGAAAGCGTTCTCGATGGAGTTGCCGCCTGTAATGATCTATGGCGATGACGTCACGCATATCGTTACCGAGGAGGGTATTGCCAACCTTCTCTTATGCGAATCGCTTGAAGAACGCGAGCAGGCAATTCGCGGCGTTGCGGGTTATACACCGGTTGGTATGGCCCGTGATCGCGAAATGGTTGCGAAACTTCGCGAACGTGGCGTTATTACGCGACCAGAAGACCTAGGTATCGATAAGCGCGACGCCACCCGCAATCTATTGGCCGCTCGCAGCATCAAGGATTTGGTGCACTGGTCTGGCGGCCTTTACCGCCCTCCCTCTCGCTTTCGCAACTGGTAAGAATTCTAGGAGATCATCGTGGAACATTTCGAGTTCGAATTTTCAGGCGCGCAACCTGTTAATCCTGACCACGCCAGGCCTGACAGAGAATTTTCGCTAGCTGGCGTCGTTGGATCGGGGAACCTTGAGGTCATGATCGAACCAGCGAGTATCGGTGGCCTTTGCCGTGCCGTTATCGATACATCGGTTCGTGGTTTCGATCAGACATGGAGAACGGTGCTTGCAGACTTTTTCGAACGCCAGCCTTTAGCCAATGTCATCGTTACCATAAACGATGGTGGCGCCACGCCCGCCGTTGTCGCCCTGAGACTCGATCAAGCGTCTAGCGCTTTCATTCAGCAGGAGCGCTTGTCATGAACGCAGCCATCAGCAATATCAGAGATAGGCAAAGCAGCTCCGGGAGCCAGAGCTGGTATGAATCAAGCGCGCGCCAACGCGTTTCCGCGCTATTGGATTCCGGTAGCTTCACAGAGCTCTGCGGTCCACGCGAGCGCGTTACCAGCCCACATCTTGCCTCTCTCGGCCTTCCCATAGCGTTCGACGATGGCGTTGTCGTCGGTGAGGGAACCATACAAAAAAAGTTGGTCATGATCGCCATGCAAGAAGGCGGTTTTATGGGAGGATCAGTCGGTGAAATTCACGGCGCCAAGATTACTGGACTACTCGAGCGGGCATTGGTTATGCAACCGGCAGGGGTCGTCATTGGCTTCGATAGTGGTGGTGTTCGCTTACACGAGGCGAACGCAGGACTTGTGGCGATGGGTGAGATGCAACTTGCCGTTCTGACGCTCCGCGAGGCGGGCATACCAGTAATTGGCGTGATTGGTGGTGCCAATGGCTGCTATGGCGGTATGAGCATAATCGCGCGCTGCTGCGATTATATCGTGATGAGCGAACAGGGGCGTCTCAGCATCTCAGGCCCCGAAGTAATCGAAACCATGCAAGGTGTCGAGGAGTTCGATGCCCAGGATCGCTCCTTGGTATGGCGCACGATGGGTGCCAAGCATCGCCGCCTGCTGGGTGAGGTCGATGCAGTCGTCGCCGATGATATCGCCGCCTTTCGAAGCGCCGTCCATGATCTTCTCGGCGCTAGCAGACCTCTCACGCTAGAGGCTCTGGAAGCGCAACATGACTGGCTGGATCAGCGAATCCGCCGGTTTGGAGACTGCCACGACGCGACGGACATATGGAGGCTACTTGGCGTCAGCGAGCCCGATCAGGTGCCAGAGCTCGACAGCGACCAGTTCAATGCCCTGTTAGAGACTCTCGATCATTGCCGCGGGAGGAGCCAATGAGCAATTACGAGCAAGTTCTGCAGGAACTTTTCGGCGAGGCATGCTGGATTGATCGGGACAATGAGTTTCTTGCTGGCCATGCAGAGCTAGACCGAAAGACTATAGCAATCTGCGGAACCTGTGATCGCGCCTACATCGGTGTGGATATTGCTCATCGGCTGGCCGGTTTCGTACTGGACGTGATTCGCACACAGCCGGGCCGGCCAATCTTGATGCTGGTGGATAACCTTGGACACCGCCTCTCTCGCCGAGACGAATTGCTCGCCAACAACGGCTACCTCGCGCATCTCGGAGAGTGCATGGAACTGGCGCGTATTTCGGGGCACCGCGTCATCAGTCTTGTATATGGTGAAGCAGTCAGCGGCGGCTTCCTCGCAACGGGAATGTCTGCAGAAGCCTGCTATGCCCTGGAAGGTGGTCAGGTACGAGTAATGAACCTGCCTGCCATGGCACGCATCACGCGTCTACCCCAGGAGCAGCTTGAAGAACTCTGCCGTGAATCCGCCATTTTCGCTCCGGGGGTCGAGAATTTCGTCAAGATGGGGGCGCTCGAGCAACTGTGGAAAGATGGTCTTGCCGACCATCTGACATCCGCTTTGGCCGCCCCTGAGCCTGCGCTCGACAGGCGCCGCACACTGGGGCTGGAGCGTGGTGGGCGTGTGCTTGCTGCATCGGTCAGCGCCCGGGTTCGCGGCCCGCAAAGGGGTTGATATGAATCACTGGTCGGCTATTCATCGTCACAGTCTGGCCTGGCTGCAGCCAACTGCGATAGATGCTATTACGGCAGACGTTAGTGTCGAATGGCGCGATTCTGTGGCTGACTGGGTCCGCCTCGCACGGCCGTTCGTGATCCGTCGGAGGTGTCCAGACGATCAGGCCGGCGCCATTCCATTAGGGCTGTCTCTGCCACTGTCCCAAGGAAAACAGCGAATCGCTCTGGCTGTTCGCTCATCGGATATCATCAGGCGCATGCCGCCCCCTGCGCTACATGAGGTTATCGGAGGTGTCGATTCTGATTTTCGCATTCCCCTTGAACGCTTGTTGCAGGGCGCGGAGGCCATAGGCACGACTTTTCGTGTCTTCGGCTCCTTGGCTTCGCAGTGGCTAACGGATGAGCAGTATCAAAGCCCTGAATCAGATATCGATCTTTTAGCAGCTCCTGAGGATCTGGGTCGGCTCTACGCGATCATCGAGCTGCTCACGGACTGGGAGCGAGAGACCGGCCGTAAGGCAGATGGCGAGATCTTTTTTCCCGGCGGGCAGGCAGTCGCTTGGCGGGAGCTGGCGCAGGCCACCTCCCCAATGCTGCTGATAAAGACTGATAGCGAAGTCTATCTCGAAAAGAGTAGTGTGCTACTGAACCAGCTGTCTCAGCTGGCAGAGGAGCATGTTGCGTGAGCGCGCTGCGGTCCGTCAGTCTATATCATGCGGATGCCACGTCGATGGCAGTTTGGTTCCAGCGTGCCGCGATACGCGCGCTCTACTATGAGCTGGCGGCCTCACCCAAACCTGGCCTCGTCACCCTGGATTCTAGCGGCAGCCACGAAGACATGGATGCCACTACTTTCTTTCGTAGCTTGCTCAGCCAACGCCATTACTACCTTGCCATCGCTCGTGCCAGCGCGCAGGGAGCAAACTTCTCCGAATTGCAAGAACTGGGCCTTATGGTCGAGCGCCGAATGCTACTGGCAACGGGAGGCATCAACACCCATCGCGGTGCCCTCTTCTCGCTTGGTCTCCTTGCCGCCGCTGGCGGGCGCCTTGCCGCACTAAAGCAGCCGGTCGACAGCGTATCGGTAGCAGCGCTGGTGAGCGACGTGTGGGGGGAGGATATCCGCCGTTCACGCAGCGATGCCCTCGATAGCCCTGGCATGGGTGTATTCCGGCGCTATGGTGCAGGTGGGGCCAGGGCAGAAGCAGCTGATGGTTTTCCAACGATCCTGAATAAAGTCCTTCCAGCGCTGCAGGCCGCCCTGGCTAATGGTGCGTCGCTCGCTGCGGCCGCAGTTCAAACCTTGTTTGCCGCTATCACCATCCTCGAGGATACCAATCTGTTGCACCGGGGCGGCCCAGAGGGGCTGGAATTCGCTCGTGGGTGCGCAGCGATGTTCCTTGCCGACGGAGGCGTACATCGGCCGGATTGGCAGGCCGAGGCCGTACGAATTGCTGATGCGTTCGTTGTACGCCGCCTTAGTCCGGGCGGCAGTGCCGACGCCTTGGCGATCGCCCTCTTCCTGTGGCAGATCGACCATCGCGAGGAGCAATTAATATGGGTCTAGCGATCATCTGCCCGGGTCAGGGCAGTCAGACGGCGACGATGTTTGCGTTGCTCCAGAAACGTACGGAGGCAGTTAAAATACTGGATGAGGCCTCGCAGCAACTAGGCTTCGATCTTGATCCAATCCAGGATAGCTGCGCGATTCACCTCAACAGAATCGCCCAACCACTGTTATGTGCCTATATGTTGGCGACTTGGCAAGTGTTGGAACCACTGCTCAAAGAGCAAAAGCCGATGCTCTTTCTCGGCTATAGCGTCGGCGAAATCTGTGCCCACATCCTAGCCGGCAGCATTTCGAAGCAAGACGCCCTGGCGCTATGTGCCAAACGGGCTCAATTGATGGATGCTTCGGCAGGCTCGCCGCAAGCCATGGCAGCAGTTCGCGGCCTTCCGCGATCCGATGTAGATGCTCTTTGCGACGCATATCAAACGGAGATTGCCATCATCAATGGACCGCTGCATTACGTGTTGGGTGGACGAGCGAAGGCCGTCGAGACGCTTTGCGGCCATGTTGAAACACATTTGCCAGGCCAGGTTCGTCGCCTGCGGGTAACGGTGGCTTCTCACACGAGCCTACTGGCATCGGCAGCCCATGCTTTCTCCGAAGTCTTAGCGAACATCGAGATCAACAAGCCGCTGGTACCGGTCTTGGCGGGTATTGATGGGAGCCCAGTGCGGCAGCCGGACGAGGTTCGCCGCGCGCTTGTGATGCAGCTGAGCAACCCACTGCAATGGGAATGCTGTCTACTCACCGCACGGGAAAGGGGAGCGACCTGCTTTTTAGAGCTCGGCCCCGGCAATGCCATGGCGCAGATCGCCCGAGAGCTTCTACCAGATGTACCAGTGCGGTCTATTGCTGATTTTCGCAGCCTCGAAGGGGCGGCCACTTGGGTGCAGAGCCATGCAAAATGCCGATAAACCAGCTCGCAAACACAGGATAAGCCCTGCAAGACGAGAACCGAGCATTCAAAACGGCGTTGGCTCTAGATCAGCAGAGAAACAGAAGGCGTCGTACCCATACAGGTATCGATCGGAACGTGTAAACAATAACAGTAATAACACAACGAAGGAGAATGAAATGGAACATAACAATAAGCACGCCGGAGGAAAAAACGAAATGAAACATCGCATACTCAAAACGTTGGCACTAACTTTCGTGAGTCTCACCTTGGTAGGCCAGCAGGCCTTTGCTCAAGAGGATACCTATCCGTCACGTACCGTGGAGGTCATTAACCAGTTCGGCCCCGGCGGTGGAACCGATATGTTCATCCGAACGATAGGAGTTCCCTTCGAGGAGATCACCGGACAGTCACTGGTTGGCATTTCAATAGCGGGTGGTGGCGGTGTTCCCGCAGCGACACAATTTTTCAACCGTCCCGCCGACGGTCATTCTTTGATGGCTATAGGCCCCGAAGAAGTTATTAACCACTTGTTGGGCCGAATCGATGCCAACAAGTTCATGCCGGTCGCTCGAATTCAATATGACCAAGCCCTCTTTTATGTACGAGAAGATAGTCCTTTCAACACAATTCAAGATGTAGTGGAACATGCTAAGAAGAATCCTGGAAGTCTTAGCATCGCCATCACTGGCGCTGCTGGCTACGATGAAACTGTGGTTGGGCTGTGGAATATCAGATCGAAAACAGAACTGTCTATCATTCCTTTTAATAGTGCTTCGGAGGCTGTTTCAGCCGTTCTTGGCGGCCATACCGACCTTCTGTTTGATGAGTATGGTCCTACTCGTGCTCTGATCGAAGCCGGCAGACTCAGACCCCTGGTTTTGTTTGCCAAAGAGAGGCTACCTGAACTAGATAACGTGCCGACCGCCCGAGAGCTTGGCTTTGATGTCACCTTGGGGCGCTGGCGCGGGTTTGCGTTGGTGGAGGGCAACGAACCGGCACATGCGGACGCCCTATCCGCCGTATTTGAGAAGGCAGTTCAGGACCCGCGCTATAAGAAAGTAGAGGAGCAAAATGGCTTGCAATACCGCTCTGAGTTACTCGGACCCGATGAGTTCAAGAAGTTCCTGGACAATGAGATCGAAACCTATAGGAGTGTGCTAGAGAGGCTAGGCTATATAAAATCCTGAGTGTCTGGTCGGATACGATTCGGTCCTCGGGAAAAAATCAACATGGGCGTGACAATCAGTCCGGCATGTTGTTGAGTTATCGATGCAGCGGCCTGCGTACCCCTGCATCGCCAGCTGAATGAACTGGAAGTAAATGGCCAGCTGTCCGCCAAGACATAGCGACCACTTTTCAGCAACGCTGATACCAGCGGTAGTGCTGCACATGCGTCAAGAGGACCGCTCATATGATGCTTCGTTATTACCAAGGTACTCCTATGGTCAAATATTTATCTGATATAGCCCTTTCTCTCAGCCTTCTGCTCGGCTCGGTCTACTTGTGGTTCGTAGCCGACGCCATCCCAACGTTCGCCAGATACCAGAACGTCGACAGCGACTTCTGGCCCAAGGCCTTACTGATTATCATTGGCGTTCTAGCAATGGGTCTGCTCTATCAGAGTATCGCCGCAGCTAAACTGCGGCATAAAGAGCGGAGTGTGGCCGAAATAGCGGAGCCTTCCGATAAGAGTCCAAACAGCTGGAAAAAGCTTTTGCTTGTCGTCTTCCTTGTCTTTGCCTATTTCTGGGGCCTCAGGTTACTCGGCTTTTTGATCGCAACGGTGATATTTCTATCCTTTGCAGTTCACTTGGCGAACTATTCTAACAGGCTTATCAAAATACTCTTTCCTTTTGTTTTTACCGGCATCATCACGGTAATTTTTGCCAAGTTACTATCGCTTCCATTACCGAGGGGTGCTGGCATTTTTTATGATATAAGCCTTTTCTTTTATTAAATAAATAAAACTTCATGGGACGCTCGGCTCGTTTCGCTTCATTACGGCTAGCGTGTTTACAGGAATAAAAAGAGGATAGCGCCATGATCGATGGATTTTTATCTGCTTTATCGTATATGGTCGGCGAGCCCATCACTTTCTTGCTTATTGTTTTCGGCATGATCTGGGGCATCGTTTTCGGCTGTGTACCTGGCCTGAGCGGTGTTGTCGGTGTCGCCTTACTAGTACCTTTCACCTTTGCGTTCGGTCCAACCGAAGGCCTCCTCCTTTTAGGGTCGGTTTATGTAGGTGCAACCTTTGGCGGCTCAATTTCTGCTATCTTATTCAATACGCCAGGCAGTCCCGAGGCAGCCTGCACCAGCCTAGATGGATACCCCATGGCAAAACGGGGGGAAGCGGGCAAGGCTCTGGGGATAGCCTTATCTGCATCTGCTATTGGCGGCCTCTTTGGTACTGTTGTTCTAATGCTAATGGCTCCGCCATTGGCTGAGATCGCACTCTCCTTTGGCCCGTCGGAATACTTTGCGCTGGCCGTCCTTGGCATAACAGCAATCGCTGCTATTGGTTCAAAATCGATTTTGAAGGCCCTTATGGCTGGCATGATCGGTCTGCTAATCGCAACAGTCGGCATGGACCCGCTCACCAGTGCCGGCCGCTTTACATTCGGCAGCGATATGCTTCTTAGCGGAATTAGCTTTATTCCTGTCATTATTGGTATGTTCGCCCTGACCGAAGTACTGACTAGATTCAGCGAGAGTGTCAGCGACGGACAGAAGATATCCAATGTATCGACTAAATTGCCTTCCATCCGCGAAATGCTCGAAATGAAGGGTACGCTGCTGCGCTCGTCCGTACTTGGTACGGCTATCGGGATCTTGCCCGGCGTGGGCGCGACTACAGCAGCCTTTATGAGCTACAGCGAGGCGGTCAGGTGGTCGAAGGATCCAAGCAAGTTCGGTAAAGGTGCTCCTGAGGGGATTGCCGCGCCAGAGGCGGCCAACAACGGTGCAGTCGGCGGCTCGATGGTTCCCCTGCTGGCTCTAGGAATTCCCGGTAGTGCAACCACCGCAGTGATGATCGGCGGACTCTCAATTCATGGAATAGTGCCCGGCCCCATGCTAATGGTGCAGAATAAGGAGCTTGTGTTTTCGCTTTTCATTGGCATGTTGATTAGCAATCTATTGATGATTTTCTTCGGTCTGAAGGCTTCCCGCTACTTTGCCAAAGTATTGGATGCCCCCTACGCGTTGATAGGTCCGAGCATCATTGTCCTTTGCATGGCTGGCATTTATGCCCTGAGAAGTAACATCATGGACATTGTCGTAATGATGGCGTTCGGCGCCATAGGCCTCTTGATGCGTAAGCTCGACTATCCGATCGCACCACTGATTATCGGCTTAGTACTAGGTCCCATTGCAGAAGTCAGCCTGCGTAGGGCAATGCTGCTGAATGACTTCGATATTGTGAGCATTTTTACCAGGCCGATAGCCGGTACCTTGCTGTTCTTAAGCCTCTTGAGCCTGGTTTATGGCTTCTATGGGCAGTACCAGCGATACTCCGAAAAAAAAGCTCTTCATGCAGGTTTGATTGATCCAACAGAATGAGGCGGCGGTGAGATGGGTTAGTCCCGGGATATTCATGAGGGCGGCCTGAAAACGAAGATAGCGGATGGTATTCTCTTGAAAAATCAGTGCGTTCTGCCAAGAGCCTGTTTCCAGAGGCTAACGGCAACCAAGGCATTGTTTTTGTTCCAACCAGTGGCGAAGGCATTGGATTGTTTCACCGGAAATATCGCAACTTCGGGCATGCCGATACCAGCCTGTCTGGCCATCTGGGCAACGGTATCTACCAGCCAGCGCTCTGTGGGTGTGCGAGGGTTGTCGATTATCCTGGCCTTGGTGCTCCACTTGGCCATGGGTTTTGAAATCAGCAAAGATATGAACGAGCCAGCGAATCCAAAAATGCCAGCGAAGATCAACAACGACTCATAGTTGATGCCGTTCTGAGTCAGGTAGCTGTCGACACCGAGTATACGAAGAGTAAAACTGGCCACCAGAATGACAGCAAGGTTAGTTGCCAGAAACAACAGTATTCTCATGGATTGATACCCCGGAATTCAATCGGAAGGATGACGCATACCGCCCCTTTCAGGACTGGTATTATCATTGGGTTTCGGTAGCGCTGAATCAAGAACTTTACAGCGTTTTAATGAACTTCAAGAGTTGTTCATCTTTATAGAACTCTTCAATATGAATGTCTGCCATAGCAACGTTGGCCTACTGCTGATATGTCGACAGGAAATGTGCCAGACGCTTGATGGCATCTTCCAGCGTATCTTCCCGGGGCAGAAAAACGACTCGCAAGTGTTG
>JBDNIR010000088.1:0-9500 GCA_041688195.1 Marinobacter sp. | reverse complement strand
GACTGTCAGATCCTGCTGAAGTCCGATGGTATGCCCACCTATCATCTGGCCAACGTTGTGGATGATCACTTGATGGCGATCACTCACGTATTGCGTGGCGAAGAGTGGATCAACTCAGCACCAAAGCACCAGTTGCTCTATGAATATTTCGGTTGGGAAATGCCGGTTCTGTGTCACTTGCCGCTGCTGAGAAATCCTGACAAGAGCAAACTGTCCAAGCGCAAGAACCCTACCAGCATCAATTTCTATGAGCGTATGGGGTTCATGCCTGAGGCGGTGCTCAATTATCTCGGTCGCATGGGCTGGTCGATGCCGGATGAGCGTGAGAAATTCTCACTGGGCGAGATGGTCGACCACTTTGATATCCAGCGTGTATCTCTGGGCGGCCCGATATTCGATGTTGAGAAGCTGCGGTGGCTTAATGGCCTGTGGTTACGGGAGAACCTGTCGGACGAGCAGTTCATGGTCCGTCTCAAAGACTGGTGGTTCCGGCCTGAAGCGTTAGCCCAATTGGTTCCGGACATCAAAGGGCGGGCGGAGGTGTTCAGTGATGTTGCCCCCCTGGCTGCATTCATGTTCTCCGGCATGCTTGGCGTCACCGCTGAGCAGTTTGTTCATAACAAGCTGGAAGAAAGTGATATCAAGCGCGTACTGCAATTCACACTCTGGCGGTTTGAGGCCCAGCGTCACTGGAGTAAAGACGCTCTGTTTGCGGACGTCAAAGCGTTGTCCAAGGCTATGGAACTCAAGATGGGGAACTTTATGTTTCCGATTTTTGTCGCCATTGCCGGCACACCGAACTCCTGGTCAGTCATGGATTCCATGGCGATGCTGGGCCCGGATATGACCCGCGCACGACTCCGGTACGCCCTCGAAGTGCTCGGTGGCTTTTCGAAGAAGGAAACCAAACGGGTTGAAAAGGAGTTTGCCGCGCTATCCTTGCTGGCCTCTGATTGATCAACGTTCAGGCGCTGCCTCTGGACGATTGAAAAAATGGATAGCAGGGGTTGACGGGGCGGGGGTGGATCACTAATATACCGCTCCGTTGATGGGGCCATAGCTCAGCTGGGAGAGCGCGACGCTGGCAGCGTCGAGGTCGACGGTTCGATCCCGTCTGGCTCCACCATTATTACTGTGTCCCCTTCGTCTAGTGGCCTAGGACACCGCCCTTTCACGGCGGTAACACCGGTTCGAACCCGGTAGGGGACGCCATTATTCAGAGCACTGGTTTTCAAGGGTGTTCTACAAAGAAACCGCTACTGAGCGGTTTTTTTGTGTCTGTCATTAGCCTCAGGCAGCCGGTGTTGTCTAACGTAGCGCAAACGCGCCTTTGCCAACACCTTCAAACGCTTTCACCTGAATTTCGTCGTCGGGGCACAGGACTTTGCATTGCGAGGCAATGTGGTCGGCGATCAGCTCCACTGTGGTATCGGTCTCCATCATGTATACCCGTTGAAGTGGCAATGTCAGGCTGAACTCGCCCTGATTGGCCTCGTAGTCAAAGGTGATGTAAGGGATGCCTTGAGAGTCTACAAACTGTTCGGTCACATCTTCTTCTGAACCGACGTAAATATCCGACCAGCATCGAGCCCAGTCACGCTCAAGATCAATATCACGGTGGCCGTTACGGCGAATCTGTATGGGAGAGCGGTGGCCGTGAGCAATACGCTGACAATTACCGAGGTGCTTCTTGAGGCCGTGGACATAGTGGTAATAGGCACCGTCGATCTCTTCTTCCCGCAGTTCAATCTGAACGCCTTGAACATTTGCCGGTAGCACGGCTTTCAGTTCCTTTTCCAGCATGTCCGCCACGACAGACGGCACCACCATTTCGCCGTCGATAAAGACGATGGCTTCTTGAGGGGAGCGATGGAGGATCCGGGTGCCATCCTTCAACTGCCATTCGAGTTTGCATGGGACTTCTTGATCTACGTGAAGGCCGCTATAGTCTTTAGGAATGACCAGTCGATGATCAACGCGTTCATCAATAATCCGCTTGATGGTGCGCTTGACGGAACTGAAGTCGAACACCATGCCTTGCTCATCGAGTTCACCGGCGAGAATCACATCTGCAATCCAGCTTTCGCCCACCAGGCCCCGTACCGGGTCGAGGTATGCGAAATCAATGACGGTGAGGTTGTCGACGAAAAGGTGGTTCATTAGAGCGGTCCGGTCATCGTTGTGCTTGAATGGCCGTAAAATTCTACCAAAATTCCGTCAATGTGAGTGAGAAATTGTGATGGCTGAACAACCCGCCGCTTGCCCGAGGGCTGCTTCGCGACCTGCATTGGTACTGGCCGCTGGCTCGTCGAGCCGAATGGGAAGGGCAAAGGGCCTGTTGTCCTGGGGCGAGCTGACGCTGCTTGGCCATGCGATTGATCAGGCACGAACGCTTAGTCCGGACGTGTGGGTCGTTGCTGGCTGCTACTATCCTCTGTTGCGATATCGCACAGGGCGACGCCCGACCCGGTGGGTCTATAACGCTGATTGGCGTAAGGGGCTGTCGTCGTCCTTGAGGGCAGGGCTGGGCGCATTGCCTGCAAGGGCGGTGGGTGCTTATGTTGTGCTCGCAGATCAGCCGTTGATTCCGTCATCGGGCCTGACGCAATTGCGGATGGCAGCAGAGCGCGCAACGTCTTCGCCTGTCGCGACCGATTATGGCGGCCGTGCCGGCGTGCCCGCTTATCTGCCACGGGCATTATGGGCTCAGATGTCTGATCTGCAGGGTGATCGGGGCGCCGCTGGCGTGCTGGCCGCCGTGGGTGCTTTGCGAATCAGCCTGCCGGGCGCTGAACTGGATGTGGATACGCCGAGTGATTGGCGCAAGGCTTGCCAGTCGTTGGGGTATTAACGAGATTGCAGGCCCTATCACACTTTGTTCGGAAGTCGGTCATGGTCGAGCTGCTCCCAGGCCCTCATGTGAACATCCGCTTCGTACTGGTAGGGTGATTTGAAGGGTGTCAGCACAAAATCAAAAACCAGGAAGAAAAAACCGACCGACAACCAGGCAATCATAAGGGTACTGATGGTGTTGGCCTGCACTTCAGGATTGGCACCCACAAACGATTCCAGTGCTGGCATGACGTCATTGATCATTACGACCGGGTTGAAGCTGGATAATACCAGCGGTACCCAGAAAGCAATAAAAACCGGGAAAAAACCAAACGACCAAAGTGTCCTGCGTAACGTATAAATGGCGAAGGCGCGCCAAAACCGCTGACGCAGTTCCGGTACCTTCCGAACGCGGGCAAGGTAATCGCGGCGTTCGAGCCAGTAAGCCGATATGCCATGCTGGTGTAGCGGGGTTTGCGGCAGTACTGAACTGGCAGTGGGGGAAGGTTGCGCGTGTTCGGATTTCTGGTCGGAAGCAGCGCGCGCGGCATCTGGGATATCGGTTGTCATAGTGGTCGGCTTTTCCCGGCATTTAATAGGTTCTTCGACGCTTTATTGTAGTTGAGCGTCAGACGGCATATCTGCATGATAATCGATACAACGTGTTAACCTACAGACCTTAACTTGAGAAAGACGGAGTGTATTAATGACAGCAGTCAGCGAAAGCGGTGTTCATCCGGCGTTTGAGAAATTACGCAGTCACCGGATTGCGACTCTGAATGTTACGGTCGAGGAGTATCGCCATCGCAAAACCGGTGCGCAGCACCTTCACATGGCTGCTGACAATGACGAGAACGTGTTTTTTGTTGCCCTCCGTACGTTCCCGATGGATTCTACCGGCGTTGCTCATATCCTCGAGCATACGGCGCTCTGTGGCAGTGAGAAATTCCAGGTTCGTGATCCGTTTTTCATGATGATTCGGCGGTCCCTGAACACCTTTATGAACGCTTTCACCAGCAGCGACTGGACAGCGTATCCATTTGCCAGCAAGAATCGGAAGGATTTTGATAACTTGCTGACGGTCTATCTGGATTCGGTGTTTTTCTCCAGTCTGGACCCGCTGGACTTTGCCCAGGAAGGTCACCGGCTTGAGTTCGAGAAACCGGATGATCCCCAGTCGCCTCTGGTTTATCGGGGCGTAGTTTATAATGAGATGAAAGGCGCGATGAGCTCCGCCACTTCGCAGCTGTGGCAGAACCTCTCAAGCCACCTGTTCCCGACCACGACCTACCACTACAACAGCGGCGGCGAGCCAGATCATATTGTTGATCTTGAGTATGATGATTTGCTGGCGTTCTATCGCCACCACTACCATCCGAGCAATGCGACCTTTGCCACCTATGGCAACATTCCGGCCCACGAGCACCATGAAAAGTTCGAGTCGCTGGCACTGTCACGGTTTGACCGGCTTGATATTGACCTGCCCGTTCGGGACGAGAAGCGCCTGTTTGCGCCGATCCGGGTGGAGCAGGGCTACGGCGTGAACGAAGGTGAGTCCACGGAGCAAAAAACCCATATCGTGATGGGTTGGCTATTGGGCCACAGTTTTGATTTGCAGAGCAATCTCGAAGGCCAGTTGCTGGCCAGCGTGTTGCTGGAGAACAGCGCTTCACCGCTGATGCGCGCGCTTGAAACCACCGATATCGGACATTCGCCGTCACCCTTGTGTGGCCTGGAAGATTCCAACCGCGAGATGACGTTCGTGTGCGGCATCGAAGGCACTGAGCCCGAAAAACAGGCGGAGCTTGAAGCATTGATTGAGCAGACACTGCTCACTGTTGTGAAAGAAGGTGTCAGTCAGGAGCGCCTTGAAGCCATCCTGCACCAGCTTGAGTTGCACCAACGTGAGATCTCCGGGGATGGCATGCCCTATGGTTTGCAGCTGATCATGACAGCCATATCGCCGATGGTGCACGGGGGAGATCCGGTTGCACTGCTCGATCTGGATCCGGTGCTGGCTGAAATGCGCGAGAAGATTCAGGATCCCAATTACATTCCGGAGCTGATCCGGCGCAACCTGGTGGACAACCCTCACCGGGTGACGTTTACCCTGCGCCCGGATGACAAGCTTGAATACCGTCGGCAGGCCGCGATTAAAGCTGCGCTGGCTGACAGGAAAGCAAAACTGACAGCGGAGGAAACCGCACAGATCATCGATCGTGCGAAGGCTCTGGAAGATCGCCAGCAGCGTAAGGACGATGATTCTATCCTGCCGAAAGTGGATCTAACCGACGTACCCCTGAAATTGCCTGAACCGGAGGCGCGATACGCCGGCGATATTTCCGCTGCGCTATACGCCCAGGGCACCAACGGCCTGGTCTATGAACAGGTCATTTTGCCGCTGCCGGCGATGTCCGATGACGAGCTGTTGTTGCTGCCGCTCTACACTACCTGCCTGACGGACGTGGGCTGCGGCGAGCTCGACTACCTTCAGATGCAGGATCGGATCACGGCTGAGTCTGGCGGTATATCGGCGTTCGTGTCAGCGCGTGGCCGTATTGATGATGTCCAGAGTCTGTCCGGCTTTCTGGTACTGAACGGCAAGGCGCTGGCCCGCAATCGGGAGGCACTGACCCGGCTACTGAAAGACGTATTCAGCGGTGCCCGGTTTGATGAACAGGGTCGTATTCGTGAAATAATTGCCCAGGTTCGCTCCCGCCGGGAGCAGTCCGTCACTGGCAGCGGCCACGGCCTTGCCATGAGTGCAGCTAGTCAGGGCCTGAGCGCAGGTGCCTGGCTGGGTTTCCGTTTGGGTGGCCTGGAAGCCATCCGCGACATTAAAGCCCTGGATGATGCACTGGATGAGCCGGCTGAACTGACCAACCTGTGTGCACGACTGGCCGCTCTGCATCAGCGTATGCAACAGCAGCAAAGACAGTTTCTGGCAATCGGGGAAGAAGAGCACCTCGATCCCATGCTGGAGGACCTGCGCAAGCTTTGGCAAAGTGCTGGGCCTGCAGTTGGTGAAGCCTGGGATGTCAAGCCGGTCAGTTATCAGACCCGCCAGGCCTGGTTGACCTCTACCCAGGTCAACTTCTGCGCCAAGGCCTACAGCACCGTGGCAATTGACCATCCGGATGCTGCCGCCCTGACCGTACTGGGTGGTTTCCTCCGGAACGGTTATCTGCATCGGGTCATCCGTGAAAAAGGCGGGGCTTACGGTGGTGGTGCTGGTCAGGACAGTGTGAATGGTATCTTCCGGTTCTTCTCATACCGTGATCCACGCCTGAGTGAAACCCTGAGCGATTTCGACGCGGCGGTTGAATGGTTGCAAACGACGGATCACGACCCGCAGGAGCTGGAAGAGTCGATACTTGGCGTCGTGGGTCAGCTCGATAAGCCCCGGTCGCCAGCTGGAGAAGCTCGGCATGCTTTCCAGAACCGGCTGTTCGGCCGCACGCCTGAGCAGCAAGCCCGGTTCCGGGAGCGCGCCCTGGCAGTGACCCTGGACGACCTTAAACGCGTCGCCCGGACCTGGCTGAAGCCGGAAACCGCCAGCACAGCGGTGGTGACCAGCCCTGATCAGCGGTCGGTGGTCGAGGGCCTTGGCCTGGCTATCGAAGAGTTGTAAGCAAACCGCCTCAAGCGTATTCGTCTAGCGATTGCGCTTGAGGCCGGTGCTCACCATGATTCGCGTTGAAATTTCCTCCACTGAGTAAGCGGTCGTATTCATATATGGGATGCGTTCACGGCGATACATCAACTCAATTTCTTCAACTTCCAGCATGCATTGCTTGATCGACGAATAGCGGGAGTTGGGGCGTCGCTCGTTACGGATCGTTGCAAGTCGCTCCGGCTCTATTGTCAGCCCGAAGATCTTCTCCTTATAGGGTTTTAACGCCTCGGGAAGTTGCTGGTCCTGCAGATCTTCTTCGGTGATCGGGTAGTTCGCCGCTTTGATGCCGTACTGAAGCGCCAGATACAGGCAAGTCGGTGTTTTGCCGCTGCGTGACGCCCCCACCAGAATCAGGTCCGCTTCGCTGTAATGACGAATGCGCGCACCGTCGTCGTTGTCCAATGCAAAGTTCACTGCCTTGATCCGTCTCTCGTAGTTGCTCTCGTTGCTGATCGCGTGGGAGCGTCCAACGGTGTAAGAGGACGATACGCTGAGCTCGGTTTCGAGCGGGTGCAGGAAGGTACCAAAAATATCGACCATAAAGCCGTTGGCTTTGCCTATGGCTTCACGGATGTCGTTATTGACGATGGTGTCGAAGACCAGAGATTTCGCACCATCGGTTTCCGCCGCCTGGTTTATACGTTTTACCAGGTCATTGGCCTTATCAAGGTTGTCGATGTAAGGCATGGTGAGACGCTCGAAATCAATCTTTTCGAATTGCGCCAGCAAGCTGTTGCCAAGCGCTTCAGCGGTCAGGCCGGTTCCGTCAGAGATGAAAAACGCAGTTCGTTTCATAATTGGCTGTCTGGCTCCGTTAAAGCTTGATTTGACTTGAACTGGGCGATGTCGGTGCTCAGTCCGCTGGGGTCGGTTGGCTAGGTAATCCTTGCAGGTTACAGTATGATACGCGGCAAGTTCGAGAGCCGTGGCGTCATTTTGTACCACGGCTCTTTGCTTCAATGACTCAAGGGAGACGCGCTTTGGAAGAGTACATCATCTGGTTTGAGAACCTGGGCATTGCTGACGTTGACCGGGTGGGCGGCAAAAACGCCTCGCTTGGGGAAATGATCAGTAACCTTGCCAATGCAGGCGTCACGGTGCCAGGCGGGTTTGCAACGACAGCCTACGCCTACCGTGAATTTCTCGCCAAAGACGGGCTCAAAGAGCGCATTGACGACGCTTTGGATGCGCTCGATATCAATGATGTTAATGAACTGGCCCGGGTTGGGTCGCGGATTCGGCAGTGGATTGTAGAGACGCCGTTCCCGTCTGCGCTGGAGAAGCAGCTTGAAACTGCTTACAACGCCCTGCGTAAGGACAACAGTAATCTTGCGGTTGCCGTTCGTTCTTCTGCGACGGCTGAAGATCTGCCAGATGCCTCTTTTGCCGGTCAGCAGGAAACCTTCCTCAATATTGTCGGGCTCGATCAGGTGAAACTTGCCGTCAAGGAGGTGTTCGCCTCCCTGTTTAATGATCGCGCCATCTCCTATCGGGTGCATCACGGCTTTGATCATAAGCTGGTAGCGTTATCAGCGGGCATTCAGAAGATGGTCCGCAGTGAAACGGCGTCCAGTGGGGTCATGTTCACGCTTGATACCGAGTCCGGCTTCCGGGATGTTGTATTTATCACGTCGTCTTATGGTCTTGGCGAAACGGTCGTTCAGGGTGCCGTAAACCCGGACGAGTTTTACGTCCATAAACCGACCCTTGAAGCCGGCAGGCCTGCAGTTTTACGCCGTAATCTGGGTAGCAAGGCAATCAAGATGATCTACTCCGGTAGCCAGGAAGCTGGCCGCTCTGTGGATACTGTCAAGGTGGAGCCCGCAGAGCGGGGCCGCTTCTCGGTCACTGATGCCGAAGTTTCAGAATTGGCCAGACAGGCAATAACCATTGAAAAGCATTACCGGCGCCCTATGGATATCGAATGGGCAAAAGACGGTGATGATGGCCTCATCTATATTGTTCAGGCCCGTCCGGAAACGGTGAAAAGCCGTGCTTCGGCAAACGTCATGGAGCGTTACCTGCTCAAGGAGCAGGGCAAGGTCATTGTTGAAGGCCGGAGCATAGGTCACAAGATTGGCAGTGGCCCGGTCAAGGTCATCACCAGCATCAATGAGATGGATCGTGTGCAGCCTGGCGATGTGCTTGTAACGGATATGACTGACCCTGACTGGGAACCAGTCATGAAGCGTGCCGCCGCCATTGTTACCGACCGTGGCGGGCGTACCTGCCATGCTGCCATTATCGCCAGGGAGTTGGGTATACCGGCGGTGGTGGGATGTGGCGATGCCACGAACATACTGAAGGATGGCCAGGCTGTTACGGTGTCTTGTGCTGAGGGGGACACCGGCATGGTCTACGAGGGAAGCCTGGATTTCGAACTGCGTGAAAATACCGTTGAGTCGATGCCTGCGATCCCATTCAAAATAATGATGAACGTAGGTAACCCGGACCGGGCATTTGATTTTCAGTCGTTGCCCAATGAAGGTGTTGGTCTGGCTCGGCTTGAGTTCATTATCAATCGTATGATTGGTGTGCATCCCAAGGCGCTGCTCAACTTTGACGGCTTGCCCTGGGATATTCGCCAAACGGTTGAAAAGCGCATTTCCGGTTACAGCTCACCGGTTGATTTTTATGTCGACAAGCTGGTTGAGGGTATCTCTACGCTCGCGGCGGCCTTCACGCCAAAGAAAGTCATCGTTCGGTTATCCGACTTCAAGTCCAACGAATATGCCAACCTTATTGGTGGCACGCTCTATGAGCCCGACGAAGAAAACCCGATGCTTGGTTTTCGGGGCGCGTCCCGCTACATTTCCGAAACTTTCCGTGACTGCTTCGAGCTTGAATGCCGGGCCTTGAAGAGAGTCCGGGACGAGATGGGCTTTAATAACGTAGAGATCATGGTGCCCTTTGTTCGCACGGTAGGCGAAGCCCGTCAAGTGGTCGAGCTGTTGGCTGAAAATGGTCTGAAACGTGGCGAGAACGGTCTGCG
>JBDNIR010000447.1:0-5047 GCA_041688195.1 Marinobacter sp. | reverse complement strand
GACGCCAGAAGTCCAATTGCTGTCTAACGGCCGCTATGAAGTGATGGTGACGAATGCCGGCGGCGGCTATAGCCGATGGAAGGGGGTTGTGATCAGCCGCTGGCGTGAGGATGTAACCCGCGATAATTGGGGCACCTTTATCTACCTTCGTGATGTCGACAGCGGCGCGGTCTGGTCGGCTGCACACCAGCCGACACGGTCAACTGCGACCGTCTATCAGGCGATGTTCTCCGAGGGCCGGGCCGAATTCCGGCGTCGCGATCACTCGATTGAGACTTACACTGAGATCGTAGTCTCGCCTGAGGATGATATCGAGTTGCGCCGTGTCCGCCTGACTAACGGCTCGGGAGTGCCACGCACCATCGAGATCACCAGTTATGCCGAAGTTGTGCTGGCGAGCCAGGCCTCCGATATGACCCAGCCCGGCTTTGGCAACCTGTTCGTGCAGACTGAAATTCTCGAATTCCATCGCGCAATCCTGTGTACACGCCGCCTGCGTGCACCCGAAGAGGCTACGCCCTGGATGTTCCATCTGATGGCGGCGAACGGCACGCCACTGGGCGAGGTTTCCTGCGAGACTGACCGCATGCGCTTCATTGGCCGCGGCCGAACTCTTTCCGCACCAGCGGCCCTGGATGCCTCCGGGCCGTTGTCGGGAACTGCCGGTTCAGTGCTCGATCCGATCGTTGCCATCCGCTGCCGGGTTACCCTTGCACCCGAGCAGTCGGCGACCATCGATATTATCAGCGGCGTGGCCGGTGACCGAGCGACCTGTTTGGCACTGGTTGGCAAGTACCAGGACCGGCATTTTGCCGGTCGTGTACTGGATATTGCGGCGACTCATAGCGGCGTGACTTTGCGCCAGATCAACGCCAGTGAAATTGATGCTCAGCTTTATCGCCAACTGGCCGGCTCGGTCATCTATGCCAATGCGCGTCTGCGCGCCGATGCCAGCTTGCTGGCCCAGAACCGGCGCAGCCAGTCTGGTTTGTGGGGTTATGCGATATCCGGCGATTTACCCATTGTGCTACTCAAAATCTCCAGTCGCGAGCATATCGATCTGGCCCGGCAGGTGATCCAATGCCACGCCTACTGGCGTCTTAAGGGGCTGAGGGCCGACCTGGTAATCTGGAACGAGGATCACGTCGGCTACCGACAGAGCCTGCAGGACGAGATCATGGGATTAATCGCCACCGGCACCGAAGCCAATTCGATTGACCGGCCTGGCGGTATCTTTGTGCGTCTGGCAGCGCAAATCTCGCGCGAGGATCGTATTCTGCTGCAGGCAGTGGCAAGGGTGACCATCGCTGATACTCGCGGAAGCTTTGCCGATCAGGTCGTACGGCGACTTTTTGTCGACAAACGCGGTGACCGACTGGTGCCACTGCGCATCGCCCGCGATATCCCGACGGGGTCGGCAGAAACGGGACCGGCAGAAGAGGTCCCGAGCGAAAAGCTTATTCTCGGAACCGCGCTGGGCGGTTTTACCGTCAACGGACGTGAATATGTCATCACTATCCGTTCCGGGCAGCAGACGCCGGCGCCCTGGGTCAACGTGCTTGCCAACCCGGACTTCGGGGCCGTCGTCAGTGAAAGCGGTCCGGCCTACACGTGGCGCGAGAACGCCCACGAGTTTCGGCTCACGCCCTGGAGCAACGACTCGGTCGGCGCGTCCGCTGGCGAGGCCTTCTATCTACGGGACGAAGACAGCGGGGATTATTGGTCACCGACACCGCTGCCTTGCCCCAATGGCGCGACCTATCGCTGTCGGCACGGCTTCGGCTACACGGTTTACGAGCACCAAGCCCAGGGCTTGCAATCCCAGCTCTGGGTGTATGTTGATCGGCATGCCGCAGTGAAGTTCTCGGTACTCAAGGTTCGCAATCTGACAGGGCACCGCCGAAAGCTTTCGGCAACGGCCTATGTCGAATGGGTGCTGGGCGATCTCAGACCCAAATCGGCCATGCACGTGGTCACCGAGATCGACCCGGCCAGCGGCGCGCTGTTTGCGCGCAATGCTTACAACACCGAATTCTCTGGCCGGATTGCCTTTTTCGACGCCGACGCGCCCGGGCGCACATTCACCGGCGACCGCACAGCTTTTTTAGGGCGTAACCATGGGCTGGCCAATCCCGATGCGATGAGTCGGGTAGGGCTGTCCGGTCGGCTCGGCGCCGGTCTGGATCCGTGTGGAGCGATCCGGATACCTTTCGAACTGGCGGCCGGAGCGAGCGATGAAATCGTGTTCCGTCTGGGTGCGGCTTCAGATATCGACCAGGCTCGCGAGCTCGCCCTGAGGCTACACCAACATGGCTCGGCGAGGGCCGCACTGGCGACGGTCCGCAAGTACTGGCGCGATACGCTCGGTACCGTTCAGGTACACACGCCGGATGCGGCAACCAACGTGATGGCGAATGGCTGGCTGTTGTATCAAACCCTGGCCTGTCGCGTCTGGGCGCGCAGTGGCTACTACCAGTCAGGCGGGGCATTCGGTTTCCGCGATCAGCTACAGGACGGCATGGCTCTGGTTCACGCCGCACCCGAGGTAGTTCGTGAGCATTTGCTGCGAGCCGCCGAGCGGCAGTATCCCGAGGGCGACGTTCAGCACTGGTGGCATCCGCCGATCGGCCGTGGTGTGCGCACGCGTTGCTCCGACGATTATCTCTGGCTGCCTGCCGCCGTCTGTCGTTATGTCCGCAGCACGGGCGACCGTTCCGTGCTCGACGAGGAGCTGCATTTTCTCGAAGGCCGATCGCTGGAGCCCGGCGAGGAGTCCTATTACGAACTGTCGGGACGCGCCGCCGAAACCGCAAGCCTCTACCAGCACTGTGTGCGTGCCATTAAGCACGGGTTGCGTATGGGTAAGCGTGGTCTGCCGCTGATGGGCTCGGGGGACTGGAATGACGGTATGAATCTGGTCGGCATTCACGGCCAGGGAGAAAGCGTGTGGCTGGGATTCTTCCTCTATGACGTGCTGCAGGACTTCGCCGCACTGGCCGCAGAGCATAATGACATCGGGTTTGCCGAACGCTGTGTCAGCGAGGCCCGTGCGCTAAAAGCCAATATTAAACACCATGCCTGGGACGGCGATTGGTACCGACGTGCCTGGTTCGACGATGGCACGCCACTGGGGTCCAATACCAACACCGAATGCACCATCGACTCTATTGCCCAGAGCTGGTCCGTGTTGTCGGGCGCCGGCGACCATGAGCGTTCGTGTCGAGCCATGAATTCTGTAGATGAACTTTTGGTGAAGCGCGGTGCGGAATACGGAGGTGGCCTGATCCAGCTGCTCGATCCGCCGTTCGATAAAACACCCATGAACCCAGGCTATATCAAGGGGTATGTGCCGGGTGTGCGCGAAAATGGCGGCCAGTACACGCATGCGGCGGTTTGGGCGGCCATGGCTTTCGCCCGGCTGGGCGACGGTGGTCGCGCCTGGGAGCTACTGTCGATCATCAATCCGGTGAACCACACGCTTTCTGCCGCCGACCTTGCGATTTACAAGGCCGAACCCTACGCGCTGGCTGCCGATGTTTACGCGGTGACCCCGCACACCGGGCGAGGCGGCTGGAGCTGGTATACCGGCGCGGCGGGCTGGGCTTATCGGCTAATCGTGGAATCGCTGTTGGGCCTGCAGCGCAAGGCGGATCGTCTGAATATTGTGCCTTGCATTCCCGTCGAATGGCGTGGGTACACGCTCGATTATCGTTACGGCGACACCGTCTACCACATTGAAGTCATCCAAACGCTGATTGAGTCTGGCGTTTCCACCAGAAGGCTGTCGCTGGATGGGGTGGTACAGACTGAGGAGGGCATCGCGCTGGTCGATGACGGTGAGCCTCACAGAGTCGACGTTGCCCTGTTTACTCCTGCGGGTGACGGGGGACATGCCAGCGGGTGCTCGTCGCCCCAATTGCTGCTTGGCCACGATGAGATCGCGCGATGACACCCGCAATGCATAGCCCTCGGCTATGACCGGGTCATGATCTGGGACTTGGACATGCATCAGGGCAACGGCCTGTTGGCCGAAACCGGCGCCGGCGAGGCCGAAACTGGCCCACTGGCGGCTGCCTGGCACTCAAACAAAATGCTCAAGTTTCTGGATGACAGTCAGAGCCTATGACGATCTGCACGTCTCGGCCAAGGCGGGTCAGGCATTCAAGCATTTTTGTTTCACTGATGCCTTTAAACTGCCCGCGTAGAAGCTTTGATAGCTTTGGTTGTGGAATACCGAGAACGTCTGCGGCCCGAGCTTGAGTCAAGCCACGATCACGGAGGATTCTGGCAATCTCGTGGGCCAGCTGTGCTTTCAGCAGCATTTCCTCCGCATGGTCAAACCCCAGGTCGGCATAGAGATTACCGCTGCTTTCATGCTTTCCACCGATTTGCGCCTGGTGAAGTGCGTAGCCGAATATTGCTCTTACATCATCGGGCATGGAAACCAGATCCTTTCTTGCCGTTCCGATCCAAAATAATTTTTTTGGTTGCGAGTTCATAGTTTTGATTATATCCAAATGGATATAATGTGCAAAAGGGTTGTAACTATTCAACTGGTTTGATTTAAAATGTTCTGATCATTATCTGCTGCCACCTCCATGAACGGTGGCACACGCCCCTCGAACAGGTGCATCAAGGCTTCGGAGGCAGACAGGTTCTGCTTACGCGCCGTCGACAGATAGCTGTGCACGCGGCAGAAGATCTCGGCCCCTTCAACGGAGCGGAAGCAACCCGATATTTTTTGCTGCACTTTGGACATGCGGATGTCCCGCTCACCTTGGTTGTTGGTAAACGGTACCTTTGGACTGTCGAGGAGTGACGTTTGCCGCCGATGTTGATGCCTGTTTCATCGGCGTGTATCAACGGCGCCTCGGCCAGACGGTCCTTGACCCACGGCTCGAATCCGGCGGCCTTGTCGAAAGCGTCCTGATTGACGTTGAACAGCGAACCTGCACTCAGCGGGATGCCGGCCTGGTCTTCGAAGTACTCGCGGATGCGCTCATAGGGCAGGAGCTGGTATTGCGACAGATAGACCGCGTGGGCCTTC
>JBDNIR010000087.1:0-3310 GCA_041688195.1 Marinobacter sp. | reverse complement strand
GCCAGCGCGGAGCAGATACGGGAGCGGGTGTTCACCTCCCAGGCAGTATTGGGTGACGGTGTGAGCCGGTTTGCTCTCAAAGGTGTCCAGCTGAATAAATGCCCGGTGCTTGCTCCAGCCAATATGCTTAAGACCTTATCCGCAGAACGGCTTGCCGAGCTTGAGCTGGATGGCGAGACGCTGAGGCAGAACCTGGCGCTCTTGCGCAACGCACCGGAGCTGTCCAGCCGGATTGCGCAAGCGTTTGACCATCCTCATGAAGGTGACCTGACCGATCCGGATGAGCAGCTATACGCGGGTGGGTTCATCAGCAAAACAGACCGGGAAAAACTCAACTGGGTGTTAAAGCAGCCAGCGGAAACTCTGGGGGAGCAAGACGTGACGTTCAACGATGAGCGTTTGCAGGAATTGCTGTTCCGGTACCGGGCGCGTAACTATCCCGCTACGCTAATGACAGAGGAACAGGAACGCTGGGAGCTGTTTCGGCAGCAGCGATTGATGAACCCCAAGAAAGGGTGGCGGTCGATGGAAGAGTATTTTAAAACGCTGCAAACATTGGCCGCTGATCCAGACCTGAGCCCGGAGAAAATGCACATCCTGGAAGAGCTGCATCTTTATGGAGGATCATTGATGCCCTATGTGTAGGGGGTAGACAGGGGTCTGAATAGAATTTGTTCATTTGTGAATAGAATACTTTACATATTTAATTATAAGGGGTAATTGTAGAGTAAATTAGCCAATTGATCGACTGCTATGGATTTTCTTACGCTCGGGAAAACAATTGCAACGCTCAGACATCGCCAAAACGTCTCCCAACAAGTGATGGCTGAACATCTTGGCCTGTCTCGCGCCACTATCAATGCGCTGGAAAATGGTCGCTCTGGTGATGTAGGCATTCGTAAAATTATGAAAATAGTGGACTATCTTGGCTATGAGCTGAGCCTCCGGGAAAAATCCTCGTTCCCGACCCTTGAGGAGCTGAGAGATGAGCGATGAGCTTGAAGTCTGTGTGGAGGGCTTGTCCGCTGGAGCGCTGGTCAGGGAAGCCCCGCAGTTCGTCTTCAGCTATAAACCGGGCGCCAGCCCCGACCAGTTCGTATCCCTGACCATGCCAGTCCGGTTTCGGGATTATGTTCACCCCCGCTTGCACCCGGTGTTTGAAATGCATTTGCCCGAGGGGTATTTGCTGTCAGTGATTAAAAAACAGTTTGCCAAGCTCACCGATACGGATGATTTCGGATTGTTGCGGTTGTTGGCTCCCAGCGTTCGCGGGCGGGTCAGCTATGGTGCGGCAGCGGCCGGATTGCCCAATAGCCTTAAGCTTGACCATCTGCTTTATGGCAATAATGAAGGCTTGTTCGAAGAGTTGGTGCAGCGTTTCGCTCTGAAGTCGGCCTTGAGCGGCATACAGCCCAAGGTTCTGGCCCAGGTTGAAAATAAGGCCACGCTTAAGCTCGAGGACTATATCGTAAAGGCTTGGGGGCCGGACTATCCGGCGCTGGCACTGAATGAATACTGTTGCATGCTGGCTTTACGTTATGCGGGTATCGCCGTTCCTGAGTTTCACCTCTCGGAAGACGAAGCACTGTTTATCATGAAGCGGTTTGACCTGACGGACGAGGGGCAACCGCTAGGATTCGAAGACATGTGCGTGCTGCAGGCGAAGTCGAGAGATGACAAGTACAGCGGCAGTTACGAGCAGGTGGCTAAAACGATCAAGACGTTCGTGAACCCGCAATTCAAAGCCAGATCATTGCAGCAGTTTTTCAAGATGGTGGTGATGAATAACAGGCTTCAGAACGGCGATGGGCACCTCAAGAACTTTGGACTGATTTATGACGATGTCACGTCAGTCCGCATGGCACCGGCTTACGATGTGGTCAGTACCACGGCCTATATCCGGCAGGACATTGCCGCGCTGACACTGATGGGCAGTAAGAAATGGTGGAGCAGGAAAGCTTTGATCAAGTTCGGTATTCAGGCATGCGATTTGACAGCAAGTCAGGCAGAACGGCTTTTCGACGAGTGTGAAAAGGGGCTGTCTGAGCTGAATGCCTATGTGCAGCAACGGCTGACGGCATGCCTGAACAAGGACCAGAGTAATGTTCTGGTCCATCTGGATGCACTGACCTCAGCGCCTGCGTAAGAAGTAAACCGATAGTGGTTGGCCTACCAGGCTTTGCACCCCGTTACCCAGAGCCTCTGCCCGTAGCTGTTTCTGCACCGGGTTGAGGGCCAGGGTGTGGCCGTCAGCGTCCTGGGCTTTCACCAGTTTCCAGTCCACCTCGTTACTCATCAGCGACATCAGTTGTTCAAGCTGGCGTGTGTCTTGAGGGCGGAACCAACGGTCGCGGCACCCACCCAGGCCATAGAAGTCCGGCTCTTTCAGCAGCGCCTGCCACAGGTCGTCTTGCGGATTGTTCAGCGCCATCCTGCGCAACCGTCTCAGGCTGTTTCGTGTGGGTTTCAGGTCATGTTGCTCGATGAGCTGCCGAATTTGCTGGTCACCCCGGGTTTGTTCAGCGACGGCGGTATGCATATGGACGATGCCGCCGCTTGCGGTGGCGGAGTTGACCAGCGCCGCCAGGGAAACTTCGGTCATGTGGGCGGAGGGCAGGCGCCCAACCTCCATCCAGTGAATTTTGTGCCCGTCTGCGACAAAGCGTTGTGCTACGGACCAGGGCCAGAACACGATGTTTTGCAGCCCGAGATCTTGTGCACGGTGAGTCGCTTTGGCGGTGTTGGCCAGGGACTCGTCAACTGCGATCACTTCTACATCATCCAGGTAATGCGCCAGTTCCAGTGCCCGCTGGCCGGATTCAGCACCGCATATCATAATGCGCAGGGTAACTGGCAGCTCGTCGGTGGGCAGTTTCAGTGATTTGTGGATAATCGTTTTCAGATTGCTTTCATTGCGGTATGCCAGTTGTGTCCAGCTTGGCCAGGCCTGGGGCACATCCACTTTGTCCAGTGTCAGCTCGTCGGCTTTTTCATCAAAGTTCTGTTTGATGGCTTCTTCGGTGGCGCGATCATAATAGCTGGCCGCCATCAGCGGTTGCAGCCCGGCGGGCCAGTCCACCAGGTTCCACTGACCAAGCTGAACAGCGAAGGATTGATGAAACAGGGCGCCATACAGGGCGCTGACGATCAGTGACCCGGCGATATCCATCATCGGCTCTGCCATGGCGAGCTGGGCGTTAACACTTTCGTTCAGCGCCTGAACCAGCAATTCCTCGTCTTCCGCGCTCACCAGTGCGTAACCGGTGCGGTCTACGTAGCGGGCGATTGCGATGGTCAGGGGTTGCAGTTC
>JBDNIR010000446.1:0-2563 GCA_041688195.1 Marinobacter sp. | reverse complement strand
TTAGTTCCGCAATGCAATACTTATTTTTGTATTCCGAATATAAAGAATGTCTGATCTCACAACAACCCCACAAAACTAAATTCTGCCAAACGGCGTATAAACGAGTGGTTTACCCGAATTGCAGGGAATTGACAGAAAAGGACGGATCATTCATTCTTATTCTATTCTGCTATGCGGTATATGCTTTCGCTAGAACGAACCGAGAGGTTATCCAATGAACATTAACTACACGCCGGAGGAACTTGCCTTTCGGGATGAAGTCCGGGCTTTTCTGGATCAGGAACTACCGGCAGACATCGCCGCCAAGGTGAAGGGTTTCCGACACTTGTCCAAGGAAGACCACCTGCGCTGGCAGGGCATCCTTAATGCACAAGGCTGGTACGCCACCCATTGGCCGAAAGAATACGGCGGCGTTGAATGGAGCCCGGTACAAAAGCATATCTGGGACGAAGAGTCCTGCCGTTACGGTGTCCCCCGCTCCATCCCGTTCGGGGTGAACATGGTGGCACCGGTGATCATCAAGTTCGGTAACAAACAGCAGAAGCAGCAATACCTGCCCCGCATCCTTACCGGTGAGGACTGGTGGTGTCAGGGCTATTCCGAACCCGGCGCCGGCTCCGACCTGGCATCGTTGAACACCCGCGCTGTGCGCGAAGGTAATCACTATATCGTCAATGGCCAGAAAACCTGGACCACATTGGGCCAGCACGCCAACATGATTTTCTGTCTGGTACGGACCAATACCGAGGTTAAAAAGCAGGAGGGTATCTCCTTTCTGCTGATCGATATGGACACACCGGGCATTACCGTGCGCCCGATTCTTACCCTGGACGGCGAGCACGAAGTTAATGAAGTGTTCTTCGAGAACGTCAAAGTGCCGGTGGAAAACCTGGTAGGTGAAGAGGATAAAGGCTGGACTTACGCCAAATACCTGCTGACCTACGAGCGCACCGGTCTGGCCGGCATCGGCCTGTCCAAGGCCGCCCTTGCCCATTTGAAACGGCTCGCCAGCCGGCGCCTGAAAAATGGCAAACCGCTACTGGAAAACCCAACCTTCAGCCAGCGTGTTGCCAAGGTCGAGATTGACCTGATGGCCGCCAGCATCAGCAACCTACGCATCATCGCGGCAGTGGAAGGCGGCGGCATGCCCGGCGCCGAGAGCTCGATGCTGAAAGTACGGGGTACTGAGATTCGCCAAACTATTAACGACCTCGCCCGCCGGGCTATCGGCCCCTACGCGCTGCCGTTTGTGGAAGAGGAACTGGACCTGGATTATGACGGTGAATTCCTGTCCGACCCGGATGCCGCACCGGTGACAACCCAGTACTTCAATAACCGCAAACTGTCGATCTTCGGCGGGTCTAACGAGATCCAGAAGAACATCGTCACCAAAATGATTCTCGGGCTTTAAGGGGGCGACCATGGACTTCAACTTAACGGAAGAACAGCAGATGCTGCAGAACACCGTGGCTCGTCTGGTACGCGGTGAATACAGCTTTGAAAAGCGCCTTCAATACAGCAAGACCGAGCTGGGCTACAGCGCCGAATTCTGGCAGCAGCTCAGTGAACTGGGCCTTACCGCCGTGCCTTTTCCCGAAGAACTGGGCGGCTTTGACGGCACCGGCGTTGAGCTGCAATCGGTGATGACCGAGCTGGGCCGCGGTTTGTGTCTGGAGCCTTACCTGCAGTCGGTCATTCTCGGCGGCGGCCTGATTTCCCAGGCTGGTAACAGCAGCCAGCATGAAAAGTGGCTGCCCGGCGTTGCCAGCGGCGAACTGAAAGTGGCGGTTGGCCTGCAGGAGCCCCAGAGCTTCTATAATCTCAATGACGTTCAGGCCCGCGCCGAAAAAACCGGTGACGGTTACACCCTGAACGGTCGCAAGGCCGTGGTCATTGGCGGTCATTGTGCCGACCTGCTGATCGTCTCCGCGCGCTCTAGTGGCGGTGACCGGGACGCCAGCGGTCTGAGTCTGTTTGCCATCGACCCCGCCACCGCCGGTATTGAACGTCGCACATATCCTACCAACGACGGTTTCAGGGGCTGCGACGTTACTCTCAACAACGTCAAAGTACCGGCAGAGGCCCTGCTGGGTGAAGAAGGCAAGGCAGGCGAGATTATTGAGTACCAGGCCGGTCGTGCTATCGCAGCCCTATGCGCTGAAGCTATCGGTGTGATGGAAGAAGCCATCGCCATGACCCTGGACTATCTCAAGGCCCGCAAGCAATTCGGCGTGCCCATCGGGCAATTCCAGGTGCTGCAACATCGTATGGTGGATATGGCCTCGGACCTTGAACAGGTTCGCTCCATGGCGATTCTGGCGGCCAGTGTCGCGGACAGCGAACAAAACGACGAGCGTCGGCGCATTTTGGCCGCCGCCAAAAACGTCACCGGCCGGGCCGGGCAGTTTATTGCCGAAAGCAGCATCCAGATGCACGGCGGCATCGGCATGACCTGGGAATACAGCTTCGCCCATTACGCCAAGCGCCTGATCATGATCAACCACCAGTTGGGTGACGATGATCATCATCTGGAACAGTTTGCCGCCCTGCTTCAAACCACAGA
>JBDNIR010000445.1:0-25148 GCA_041688195.1 Marinobacter sp. | reverse complement strand
TAATACATCGCAGTTCCTTTGCGAGTTTGGTTTAAAGATGAATACCGAATGACGGTCAGTCCACCCTCAGACTCCGGATAAACAGCAGATAAGTTACCACAGCCAACACCGGGCACCATATACCCTGCGTAAGACCAGCCACCCAACCCATGGTGTTTTTCAAGATAGTTGGCGCCAATTTATTTCAAGTATTCAGGAACGGGCTTACCAATGGCTCCGAAAGATTTTTCCAGCCAATCATCTGGGGCTTCGTAGGGCTCTTTTAACTGAACGTTGATACCTGCGGTAAGGTCCATCACATTGTTTACAAGTATATTTGAATAGATGAAATCTCATGGTTTCCTGAGTTCAAGCAGGAAGCTGCCAGTCTGGTGCTTAATCAAGGATACTCAATTGCGCAGGCCTGCGCGTCCTTGGGTGTGGGTGAACCCCCGCTAAAAATGGGGGGATAACCGAGGATTCCTGACTTTTAAAAAAATTCCCGAAGGTTCAAACGCGCTATTCCACTTATAAGTGCCCATCCTTGATACTTCTACTCTAGATACTGGGCACTCCTTTTCCCTTACTTGAGGTATCCGGGCACCGATTTCCCAATTGCGCTGAACGAGGCTTCTAGCCAGTTGGAAGCCGCCTCGTATGGTTCCTTTAATTGCACCTCAATGCCTTTATCTATCAAGAACTGAGCGACACGGGTCCTGGCATCGTAGCCTTCAAAGCCTGGGTTATAACCAATGCCGTTTTCCTCTAAAGGATGCTTAATAGTGTAGCCCCAGCGATCCTTCTGAGAGAAGTCTGCGCCGCGCTCCAAGAGAAAAAGGGCAGGCTCGTATTGGCTGATTCCAGCAGCCGCCATGGCAGCATTCTCCATTGATCGGTCTATAGCGTTTATATCAGCGCCGTTTTTAAGCAATAACTTTAAACTCTCTAATACATTTTCGTTATTTTCCATTGCTGTCTCGAACAACAATGTGCGCTCCATTTTTCCCTTAAGATTGGGGTCACCCCCGAGAGCAAAAGCGATGATCAGATAATCACTATCATTGGCCCGAGCAGCAAAACGCATAAACGAGTCTTTATTATCCATTTGCAAATTAGGGTCTGCGCCGTGCTCCATTAGCCGCTTAATTCCAGCCTTATCAAAGCCGGCCATGCTGAATAACAATGGCGTCATGCCATCCTTACCTCGAGCATTAACTTTGGCTCCGCTAGCTAACAACGCGTCAACCTTAGGAATATCTCCATTAATAACGGCTCTACATAATTCGATGACCTGCGGATCCTCAAAGTACATGGCCGGATCGTTTGCCTTGCTCATAACTCCTCCACTGCAACTTAATATGGACAACATGACTAAAATTAGTGAGAACAGAGTACGACTAGTCATCGGTTAACCTCCAGGTTTAATGGAAGTGCCCATACCTGGACCTCCCCGGTCGAGTGTGATGCCTATAGCTTCTCCAACAGTATCCATGCCGTGTCGCGCCAGAGGTGATCTAAAGCCGCTATTATCCAAGGGGATGCGGTTACCAACCGCACCTTTAACCAATACATCCTGAAAGGTATCCTGAACAGCGCTCAAGACATCTCCCTTAATGAAAAAAGCGTCTACCTGATTAGCGTTAGGCAGTATGTCCGTCTTTAAATAACCCGTTACTGTTTTAGGATTGAGCCCAGCCGCGTTAAATGTCGTCGCAGCCAGTCCAGTCGAGGTTGCAGCGGCGCTGGCTAAACCTCCCCCGAGGGAGTGTCCGGCGAAGGAAAGATTACCTCCAGTCGCCTTTTTGGCTTGCCGAGCCAAATCCATGGTGGTTTCGTATTGAGCAGATTTTAAGCCGGCACCCTGAGCGAGATTGTGCTTCCAGTCCACCTTCTCATCAGTCCCCCTGAAAGCGATTATATAGTCATCAGTTTCCCTATTCTTGAATAACTTTGCGTAGTAACTTTCGTCTTTATTTTCAAAAAGCTCCTGAGGTAAACCAAGCCCTTCAGTATCCAGCCCATCGGCATCAAAGCCAATCTCCTGCCAGGCTCCAAACTGAGTATCACGCGTCTCGATATAGGCTAGGTCAGCCGCTTGAGCGGCGTCTTTAACGCTATCAGGAATCATCTCTTTAGGCATACCAGGCTGATAGCCATAGGCCGCTCCAAAAATAGCACCCAAAATCCCTCCAGCAGCACTAACGAGTATGCCAATACCATCTTTGACAACGTTGAAAGCTGCTGACACCGCCCCTCTCGCGGCTCTGCCTGCAGCAGACAATATACTCGCCTCTTGCATATCGGGCAGGTCTCCCGTTACCGGCGCCATTTCGCTACTGCCTGCATTGGCTGTGGTCACCACAGGGCAGAAATCCAACCCCAGCGGATCAACATAATCAATGGGATTAGGCGTGTACCGGTAACTGTTCAGTCCTCCTTTGATGCCAATCGGATCAGGGGTTAAATAGCGCCCAGTTTGCGGGTCATAGTCCCGGAACCGGTTGTTGTGCAGTCCCGTCAGCTCATCCTCAAACTGTCCCGGCAGCCTTATCGGCTGGTGTATCGGCCCTTGTGGCGTATCCGGCTCACATTTGCCCCAGGCATTGGCGTTGGCTTGCCAGACGCGTTCGCCATCCGGGCTCCAGAGGCGGATGGGCATGCTGCGCCAATCGAGTTCGTAGTAGTGCGCCTGGCCGTTAATCAGAGTGGCCAGCGGGGCGTCGGTTTGTGGGTCTCTTAGATACCACTGCCACTGGCCGTCCGGGTGCTGTTCGCCCAGTAAAACATCGTTGTGCCAGAGGTAATTGGTCGTGCCCGCTTCGCTCTTGCGCCAGGCCCGGCGACCCAGGGCGTCGTAGCCGTACTGGACGTGCAGGCCTTCGCGCCTGAGGACGGTGAGCTGGCCCTCGGCGTCAAACTGGCGGTGTTCTGTGTAGGTGCCCCGCATTTCCGTTTCGGCGCCGAGCGTATCGTATTTGCGGGTAGCAGTGTCGGTTTTGAGTAGTCGGTCCTGCTGAAGGTCGGCATCTTTGGCCAGGCGGTTGCCGCCGTGGTCGTAATCAAAGGTTTGCTGGTTATCTGCGATCAGCTGGCCCTGGGGGTCACGCTTGAACGTGCGGGTACCCTCGAGAGTATCACTCAGTTCTTCCAGGCGGGATTCGGCGTCCCAGCCATAGCGCCGGATGGTGGATTCAGCACCTTGCCAGCGGCGGTTGATCAGGCAATCGTGACGATCCCAGACCTGGGTTTGGCGGTTATGTTCGCCCGCTTGTCGGGCCTGCTCCCGGCCCTGGTCATCAAACTCGCGCTGCAGGACGGACTTGCCGTTAAAGAGGACGCCCTGCCAGCGGCCTTGCCGGTCATAGTCATACTGGATTTGTGTCCCATCTGGCAGTTGCATACTTTGCAATTGCTGGCCCGAGCCATAACCGTAACCCACACGGCATTGGTCCTGGCTGTGCCCGGTTATCCGGCCGTGTTTGTCATACTGCCAGCTCAGGCGACGGCCCGCGCAGGTCGCACCCGTCCGGCGCCCCTTGGCGTCATATTGGAACTGTTTGCTAACCGGGCTGCGGCCCTTGCCCTGGCTGGTCTGCTGGAGTACCCGACCGCCGTGGTCGCGTTTAAGGTGCTGGACCCAGTCCCCAGCCTGCTCTCGGTGAATGATGTCGCCTGCGGCATCGTAGCGGAATTCGATGTGGCGTCCGTCCGGGGCCTGGCAGGCATTGACCTGGCCTTTGCTGTCATAACTTAACGCCCATTTCTGACCATCCGCACGGATCACGTGGGTCAGGCGCTGGGCCTTGTCGTACTGGTAATACACCGCGTGTCCGTCAGGGCGCTGATAGTGCGTCGGCTTGGCGAGGCCATCGTACTCAAAGCCATGATGCTCGCCGGTCGCGGCAATAAAACGGGTCAGGCGGCCGGCGTGGTCGTATTGATAGAAGCGGCTTCGACGCTGATCCGGCGCCTGTTCCGGGTATTGATGAATAGCGCTGACCTGCTCACCCCGATAATCGTATTCCGTTATCAGGTCCTGAACCAGACGCCCTTTTACCCGGCCCTGTTCGTCAAAGGCGTAACGGGCCAGGGCGCCCTCGTGCTCGACTGCCAGCAGTTCACCGTTACCGCCAAAACCTGTGCGCCGGACCTCCCCGGTATTGCTGACAGCCTCGCTTAGCCAGCCTTTACCGTCATAGTGATATTGCCACTCGCTGCCATCCGGCCGATGCTCCTGCAGCAGACGGCCAAGGGGATCAAAACGGCGCGCAGTGGTGCGCCCATCCGGCCACTGCTCCGCAACACAGAACCCCAGCTCATTGAATATCCGCTTGTGCTGACGACCGTCGGGTAATTGTTCAAGCACCCCACGGCCAAGTGCATCATAGCCATACTTGGTGGTGCGTCCGTCGGGCAGGCGATAGGCGGCCAGGCGATCTTCCGGATCATAGGCCCACTGGTGAACACCACCATCGGCATCCTCCCGCGCGGTGATGCGGTTCTGTTCATCGTAGTGGAATGCCTGCACCTGACCGAAGCTATCAGTTACCTGGGTGAGAGATTTGTCCGGCTGGTAATCAAACTGGAAATCAAAGTGGCCATCTTCGCCGTGTGTCCGTATGCACCGCGCCTCGGGGCCGCTACCGTCCCAGTGAAAAACGAAGTGATAGCCGGTGGCCAGTTCGCGATGGATCAGCAGGTGATCCCGGTAGCCATAACGCTCGGTGCCCCGCTCGGTGGTGGCGCTCGTCAGGTTGCCGTCGGCATCATAATCATAGGAAGCGAGCGTTTTACGGACGTCACCGTGACGAAGATTGACCTGACACAACTCCGAACCTTTGCCGTAGCTGAATTCCAGGACCCGGACCGGGGACACTTCAAGGCGCGCCAGACGACGTTTGGCGTCGTAGGCAAATAGCCACTGATGGCCGAGGGAGTTCTGCACGCTGATCGGGCGCCACTGGCCCTGGCCGTCCGGAGCAAGAACCCAGACCCGGCCATCACGCTCGGTCAGCATCATGCGGTCATCCGCTTTGCGCTCGAGACGCTGGCCGCTGACCGCCTGCCAGGCCAATTCACCCTTTGCCAACAACGGCAGGCGAACAGGGCGAGCCTCGTGATCCAGTAACCAGGTGGCTTCCTCGTCCTGCCAGATCACCCGCAGTGCATCGGCAAACCAGCCTGCGCCAAGCCCCAGTTGACGATCACAATGGCGGGAACGATACAGGCGGCGCCACTGCAGAGGCATGGGCGCCGCCACGATAAAGTCATCCAGCGCCAGGATTTCTTCGCCGGTGGCGGGGGCGACCGGGTCACCCTTACACTGCATCTGCTCTGAGTCTACCCCAACGGTATCCCTGGCGACGCCTTTGGAGGCTGGTGCGCCGGCCCCGACCTCAGTGACCGGGCCGTTACCACCCTGCTGTGAACGCATGCTTTCGGCGGGGCCGCTCTCTGCGGTACTGGTTTTAGGGGGCAGTTTATGAGGAGGTATGCGCCGGGCTTGGAGCTTACCGGCGTCCATCAAGTCTGCGACGCGTTTGAAGGTGATGCGCGGTGAGCTGGCTGCTTGCCGGGAACCTGCTCGGTTGAGTACCGTTTCCCAGCGCTCGGCCTGTTCCTGGAAGCGCAGGCTGAACGAAGCCGCCAACCACGCCTTCCACTCGTTCACCGATGACTGACGCACAGGTTCGCCAGCGCCGTCTGCACCCGCTGGGCCAAATCCAAAGCCTTCGCCGGTGGCCGATACGATTTCAATTAACTGAGATTGGCTCATGCGATCCCTTGCAAACTTTCATCCTGCAGTGCGGTTCCATACCACACTGAACTGTCTAAACCGCTGGCTTTATTCCACCGACGTCTTTCTGCTGCATTACCTGCCAGTCCTGCGCCGGCTGGACGGTCTCAAAGCGCAAGCAGGGGTATCCCGATTCAGTATTGAACCGCACAAAGCGAAGCAGAGATTCCCCGACCCGCTCAGTGCGTATTTCCATCGCTTTGGAAGATACTACCGGTAGCGGGTTAGCTAACGCTGCACAGCCCATAACAGAGCCCTACAATAAGCCAGACGCCAACACGGCAGGAAGCCATCGCATACGCAATGGCCCGGGTCGGTGATCAAGCAAGGTATTGTTGCCAGCGGCAGAACCGGTCCGCAGGAACACTGGGCCAGATCGACTGATCCGCCAAGGCATGGGAGAACGTTTTGAGGTCATTTCTGGCTACACTTCCCTGTATAAACCGTCGAGTTTTGCCAGTGTAGTCACCCCGGAAGCGAAGGTCCACCAGCACATCGCGAATTCGTGAATCCAGCCTGTTCCAATCAACCGCACTATACACCGTCACCACGTCCGGTTTACCATAAATTCGGTGACCATCCTGTGCCATTTCGTCGTAAACAATCTCGAATAACCTCTTTTGCACCGGCGGTGTTATTTCAAAATCGAGCAAATCATTGTCCAGCACAAAGGCTTTTGCAGACTGCCCGCTCTTGCGTACCGCGCAACACCCATTCATTCCATAGGTTCATCCTTTGAGAATCAGTTCAATCAATTCAGATTAGCAGACACATCCTGCTCCGGCAGGTATCGAATGACCGACAGCCCCACCAGTGGGCTGCTATCAAGCTCCAGCATCACTGCGGAGCCGGACCAGTCACCAAGCCGATACCCCGCCTCAAGCCATGCGAGATTGTAAAGGCTACCCACCACTCCCAGGCGGCCAAGTCCTGCCTCCGGAAACTCCCAGCGCACGTCCGGCCCGGCCCATGCCCCCAGATGGGTCATGAAGGGTAAAAGCCGTTCCAGATCCTCACCGCCAACGCCGGAACACATCACAAGCTCCGGCTGCGCTACCACTTCCCGGCCGGATAGCAGAATCGCACCCAAGTCCGTTTTGCCATCAATACGGCCATCCATGCGGGCCAAATCAATCACTAGCCCATGGTCATCCGGTACCCAGTCCAATGCCAAAACGCCTTCGACACCGGCCCGGCCTTCCGATGGGCTGTCGACGGCTACCAGTCGTCCAGGAACACCCAGCCGGTCAAGCTGGCTCAGCGCTAACGTAGTAGCTGCGCGACCAAACCCGACCTCAGCAATCTTTCCTGCCCGTGCCTGCCACCAGTCCCGGTTGGCTTTCTCAGCGTCAGGAAGAATGATCCAGTTGGGCACCTCGGCGTTGAGCAAGGGTTCCACATGCGCCCACAGCCTGGAGCAACTGTCGGCATGATTGGTCGACTCAATCCAGCTCTGGCCCAGCCCATTAGTCATAACCGGTATTCCGGCAAGCGCTTCCTGAACATTGTTGGAACCCAGTGTTCCGATAACCCGGCTCAACTGCCAGCGCACCACTCTCCTCCCTGCAACGAAGTGGCTGCACCCTGAACAGTTTGGCCGCACCAATGCCAGAGTCGACCACGGAAACTTAACGGCAGGCGGCGAAACAGGCCTGCCCAGGCCTCCGGTGTTAAAGGCTCCCCCCAACACTGATGGCCTTCGTGCCGGCGGTTGTGGCCGCCCGTAAGCCAGCGGAGCTCCCGCAACGCAGCCTCGGCCAAGGCCTCGTCATGTCTCATGTTCGCGAGCCAGGGAAGGAACCGGCTCTGGCAGCTCAAACCCATCAACTGAATGACCAGTTTGTCATCACCACGGGCCGCCAACCAGTTAACAACAGCCGCAGACTGCTTCTGGTCCGCAACCACCTGCAAAGGCGCCAGCCAGGGTTCCCACTGTTCACCGTCGGACACCTCCCAGAGCGACTGGACCACAGGCAACAAAGCCGCCTCGCCATCGAGAGCCAACGCCCAGGACTGCCAGGGCTCCGCAAGCATTGAGGCTCGACCACGGGTGTGCAGTGCCCGTGCAGCCCAAACCTGGGCGCACCAGCTATCCGGAAACACATACGGGCATGGCAGCGAAGAATAATGCGCGGCCAACCACCAGGCCGCGCTATTGTCTTCCGCCCTCGCTACAAGCCGATGCTGCACCCGAAGCAACTCCCCCGGCCAAAGCCTCGCCCGGGCCTCCAGCATCAACAGGGCACCGTGAAAGTCAGCATCCAGAGCCTGAAATAAATCGTCATCCGCCAACACCTTTTGAGCAAGTGGCGAATCCAGTCTACCCAGCTCCATGGCCGCCAGGAGCTTGCGATCATGGCTTTTCAGCTGCGCCAGGGTGGCGTCGTCACTGGCAAGCAGAGTGGCTCGCTGGGATAGATGTAGGTTTAGTTGCTGGTTCATAATTTATAATTTCAGGCGCGGCCCCGGTGTCAGCTGATCTGGAGCTGGTAGTTTTTTGTTTTGAGCTCACCAAGTTTGGCGCACTTCCTTTGGCGATGGAGGTGGAAAATTCACTCCACGCTGTTGTAATTGCTCCTTAACTTTTTTAGCCCACTCGTAAGCTGGAAACTGCGGACTTAAAAGGTTTTCACTCAAGCCCTCATGCACTAGCCACGCAATATCACCGCCCGCAGAGTTTCGATTGGTATGATCGGCACCTTGTTCGATCAAATAGTGAACAATCTCATATTTATTCAGAAATGCAGCGTAGTGAGCACTGTTGCGGTTTGGTCCATCTGTCAGATTGAGATCAGCACCAAACTCTATCAAAATTTCGATCTGCGAAAGACGCTCCTAGCCAATCGCAGCAAAAATAGCAGGTTGGTTGTCAGCATTTCGAGAATTCGGATCACCATCGTTCTCAAGTAAAATTTTCAACAATTGATCGTCCTTCCCTCCGGTAACGAACGCAACTGGCGTGCGAGCGGTGTCGGGGCGCTGGGACTGACCCTCTGGTTCGCTTCGCGTTAGATTAACGCCGGATGCTGAACTTACGGAACCAGCACTGACATGCCGCCACATCAGACTGTCTTCCAAGTAAACCCGCAACTCCCCTGAGGCTATCTTTTCTGCCAGCTCGTCAACGAGCTTGGCCAGCGTTCGGGGTTGTGCCCAGGGTTCGTGGTAAACGTCCAGCCACAGGTCCAGCAGGCCGTAGTGAAACGGGTCGGTGCCAGATTCTGCGATAACCTGAAGGTGTTGCTGCGCGAACACCTTGTGCCGGATAACGGCTTCATCCCGAAGCTGCCGATCCTCTTCGTATTGGGGCCACCGTGTATACAGAAAAGTCTGCCCCAGATTATCCCTTAAACGATGTTCGCGGTCAGTTTGCATCCCTGTCGGTTCCGTCCACTTAGTTGAGGCTGATTTTCGCGCCTTTAAGGCTGATCGCTGTACCCTTCAGATCAATGGTGCTGCCTTTCACAGATATCGCACCGGAGCTTTCCAGGGTGATGCTTGCCGCTCCGGTTTTCAGGGTGATGCTCTGGCCGGCATCTACCGTTATGGTCTTGCCGCTGCTGATTTTCTGGTCACCGGTGATGTCGACGGTCTGGTTGTTCTTTACCGTTAGCTGGTCATCGTTGCCGACCAGTGCCTTGCGGTTGTTGCCAACGTCATCGGCCTGGTCATTCTCGACGGTCAGCTCGTGGTCGCGCTCGGCATGAATAACCAGCAGTTCCTTGCCTTTTTCATCGTCAAAGCGGACTTCGCTGTAGTTCGCCGCACCGCCCTTGGTGGTAGAGCGTGAGCGGAAGCCGGACGACTGACGCTCATCCAACGGGGGGTAGGGCATTTTGTTCTTGCCGTTGTATACCGAACCGGTAATCAATGGCTGGTCCGGATCGCCATTAATGAATTCAACCACTACTTCCTGACCTTTACGGGGCAAAAACTGTGCACCAAATCCGGCCCCTGCCCAGCTCTGGGCTACCCGGACCCAGCAGGAACTGGTCTGGTCGTTTTTACCTTCCCGGTCCCAATGGAACTTCAGCTTGATGCGGCCGTGTTCGTCGACATGGATTTCCTCACCCGAGGCACAGGTAACGGTAGCGGTTTGCAATCCGAAAATTACAGGTTTGGCAATCCGGGTCGGGATGAAGACCTTGGAAGTTGGCAGGCACTGGAAGGTATTGATGTGGTTAAGCCCACCGCCACCCGCTTCGCCCTCCGTATTAAGGGGTACCGAAGCTTCCATTGTCATGGAAGTAATCACGAACTCATTATGGCCCGGCAGCTCATCCTCGTGCTCACGAAATGAAAACATCAGCCCGACGCCAAAGGACCGGTAGTCGGAGACACCACTGAAACCCCGGGCATTCTGAGTGACACCCTGGAGGTGAAGTTCTGCGAGTTTCTTGTTGTCATTGAGTGGGGAATCCTCACCCAGATACTGAAACAACTCCCGCTTGCCGAAGGCTTCGCCAGGCACTTTTTCCTGGACCACATCGTCCACCTTGTCAGTGGGCCGGGTGAAATCAAAGCCGTGCTCTACCACTGCATTGGCAGTGGCCCGGAAATCGGTGTACCAGCTGGAGATATAAGCTTCGCCGGGTGGACGCGAGCAGAAAATAACCTCGCTCTCGGGAGCTTTTCCATAGGCTTTGGCGTTATCGGTGACGACCATCTCGTGGGCGGACCGGGTATGAGTGAAAAAGAAGGACAAGCCTTCCTGTGCCAACAGGCGACAAACAAATTGCCAGTCGGATTCGTTGTACTGAACACAATAGGTGTAATTGTAGAGGGATTTATTGAGCTTTTTGGTCACGCTGACATGGTGCTCGCCCAATACGGTTTCAATGATTTCAATCGCCGTTTGTTCCTGGAAAATCCGGCAATTGGTCCGGTTGGTCGCCGACCAAGCCCTGGGTACAATGGTCGCCTTGTAGCGCTGGCCATCACTGTTGTGCAACGGTTTTCCAAGCTCGCCAATACTGAGTATATGGCCGTGATAAAAACGCTCTTTGGCTGCTGCTTTATCACCCAATGCGAGGCTCACAGCCACTGTTTCGCCGATTTGCCCTCTCATGTCGGTGATTCGTTGATTTGCAACGAAGATCACCTCCATGGTGAATAGCCTGGACATACCCTCATCGACATTGACCCGCTCGAGAACGAGGGCGTCCTCCCCCAGGCTGCTGTGAATCTTCAGATAGTGATGCTGCTGTTCCTTGCCCATGGACTTCTGCGCCATCCTGATACGTAGAAAAAGGGGGAAGGAGAGGGCCGAAGCCCTCCCCCGGAGACAGAGACCTTGGGCTTATTAAAGCTTCTGGCCTTTGGCACCGCTGTAGCCGTATACCAGCGGAGCTGTGACAGCATTCTTGTCATCAGTCGGGGTTACGGTCATGGTCATTTCGGTGTAGGAAATAGTTAGACTTTCAGTCGGACGGTCGCCAGACACGGAAACGGCGTAGTTGGAGATCATGGCGTCGGTCAGTTCGATCTTCATGATTTCTTCGATTTTCTCACCCTGCTTGGTAATGTAGAAGGTGGCCTTCTTACCTTTACCAATGGTGGCTTCCTTGAAGAACTCAGGAGACGCATTGTCCTGCAGCTTGGAGATAGTGATATCGCCCAGACGGGTCGCAGACGCTTCACGATCCATGGAGGTACCGGTGTACGAGGAAATCTCACGGTGGACGTTGAAGTCCATGGACAACACAGTAACCAGGTCCTTGTACTGTTCAGCCGTGCTCTCGCCTTTGATGCCTTCGTAGTCCAGGTAGGTATTCGCTTGCATTATTAAAATCTCCTTTGGTTTTGGTTACGTCCTGTAACGAGGACATAGTCATCCTGAGCACCGTCGAAAACGGTGCCCTAGGATTGGTGCTCAAGCCCTATCGACATCCACTATCAATGCGCCATCGGAAACCGACAGTCTGATACGCTTGAATTCCTTTTCCGCAGCCAGGCACTCCAGCACCTGTTGCGACATGACCGGTAGCACTTCCCGCTGCAGAATCTGTTGTATGTTCCTTGCCCCCGAGCTTGCTTCGGTGCAGCGCTCAACCACAGCAGCAATGATTTCCTCGGTATACTCCAGCGGCACGTCATGATGACGGCGGGCGCGGCGGGCAACCCGCTCCAGCTGAAGCCGGGTAATATCCATTAACTGTGTCTTGCCGAGCGGCTGATACGGCAGCACCGTAGTGCGCCCCAGAAACGCTGGCTTGAAGATTTTGAGCAGCTCGTCCCAGATTGCCTCTTTCAACACCGAGGGATCTTCCGGTGCTGTCAGCTCGTCGGCGTAGAGATCGGATATAAGCTCGGAGCCCGCGTTGGAGGTCATCAGGATCACGGTGTTCTTGAAGTCCACATCCCGACCTTCGCCATCACGCAACATGCCCTTGTCGAAGACCTGATAGAAAATGTCCTGAACACCGGCGTGTGCTTTTTCCATTTCGTCGAGCAGGATTACGCTGTATGGCTTACGACGAACCGCTTCCGTGAGAACCCCACCTTCACCATAGCCAACGTATCCCGGAGGCGAGCCCACCAATTGGGATACTTTGTGCTCTTCCTTGAATTCGGACATGTTGATGACGGTCATGTTGGCTTCGCTACCGTAGACCTGTTCCGCCAGCGCGAGCGCGGTTTCGGTTTTACCGACACCACTTGGCCCTACAAGAAGGAAGACACCCAACGGCTTTTTCTCATCAGCAAGATCAGCGCGGGCAATACGGATAGTGCGGGCGATGTCTTCAAGGGCGTGATCCTGGCCTTTGACCCTGGCCTGCAGGTTTGCTTCCAGCGCCAGAATTCCGGCGACTTCATCCGCCTGCATGCGGCCCATCGGGATGCCCGTCCAGTCTGCCAGCACTTCAGCCACAAGTTGCTCGTCTACCTGCCAGTGCACCATGGGCTCAACCCGTTCCGAGAGCTCCCTGCGCAGGGTATTGAGTTCCTCAAGCAGAGTAGCGTCTTCCGCTTCGGTCAGTTGGCGAC
Organism: Marinobacter sp.; assembly: GCA_041688195.1. Classification (GTDB taxonomy): domain Bacteria; phylum Pseudomonadota; class Gammaproteobacteria; order Pseudomonadales; family Oleiphilaceae; genus Marinobacter. The sequence goes on along the minus strand of JBDNIR010000445.1, from coordinate 12,385 downwards.
CCAGGTCCTGGGCTGATTTGACCTTTATTTTCTCATCCGTAAAGGCCACTTTCAGAGTCTCAGCCGACTCCTGAGCCAGATGCAACTGGGTCGCCAAATCGTCCTGTCGGGTAGCGTGGTTAGCGCCGATCCGGCTTTCCCGATCGAGTATGTCGGCTTCCGCCTGCAAAGCACTCAATCGGGCCTTGGCGCGTTCCAGTCCTGGCGGCAGGCTGGCCTGGCTCATCGCCACCCGGGCACACGCGGTGTCGAGTAATGCCACAGCCTTGTCTGGCAGTTGGCGGCCTGCAAGATAACGCATGGAGAGGCCAACCGCCGCTCGCGCAGCCGCGTCAGTGATGGTGACGCCGTGGTGGTTCTCCAGGGTGGGAGCGAGCCCTCGCAGAATCTGGACAGCAGTAGCCTCGTCTGGCTCATCTACTTTCACCACCTGAAAACGTCGAGTGAGGGCCGCGTCTTTCTCGAAATACTTCTTGTACTCAGCCCAGGTGGTGGCGGCTATGGTACGCAGCTCGCCACGAGCCAAAGCTGGCTTGAGCAGGTTGGCGGCATCGTTCTGTCCGGCCTGGCCACCAGCGCCCACCATGTTGTGGGCTTCGTCGATAAACAGCAGGACCGGATGAGTCGCGTTTCGAACTTCTTCGATCACGCCTTTGAGTCGGTTCTCAAATTCACCTTTTATACCGGCTCCGGCTTGCAGCAACGCCAGATCCAGCGTTAATAAACGCGCGGTTTTCAGGGATTCAGGTACGGTGCTATCGACGATGCGTTGAGCCAAACCTTCTACTACAGCCGTTTTACCGACACCCGCTTCGCCGGTGAGGATTGGGTTGTTCTGGCGACGCCGGGTCAGGATATCGATCATCTGACGGATTTCATCGTCCCGGCCCAACACCGGATCAAGGCGGCCATCCCGAGCCTGGGCGGTCAGGTCTATAGTGAACTGATCAAGGCATTCTTCCTTGCGCGCCTGGGTAGCTGGCTGGGTACTTTGGCCTGAGCCAAGGCTTTCTCTCAGTGTTGGCCAATCAGACAGCAGGCGCTGGACGTCAAGTTTGTCCAACTCCTTGACGTAGCGAGTGGTCAAAGCTGCCATGGCGGGATCGTTCAGCAGGCTGAACAAAAAGGTCGCACCACGCATAACCGGCTCGCCAAACTCGATAGATGTGTCGAGCCAGCATTGGCGCAGCAGATCCACCAATCGGGGCGACAAGCTGGGAGTTGCGCCGTTGCCGGTTTTAAAGGATTCCAGAGCAGTATCAAGCTGTGCTCCCACTTGCGACTGATCAAGGTCAAAGTGATCGAATACGGCTGCTATGTCGCTGTCATCTTCCGCCAGCAGGGCTTTGAGGAAGTGCTCCACTTCAACCGTATGGTGGCTGCGCTGATAACAAAGACCCACTGCCCGTTCGAGCGCCTGGCGACCGGCGTCATTCATTTTGTCCACGAGCGATTTCAATGTCATTGACGACATGATGTTTGTTCCCTTCCCTGGCTTGGCTTAAAGCTGACTTCGACCCTGTGATCCTGTGACCGTCGAGCACTGAAAAAACTGTCCGCCCCGAGGCGGCCCTGTTGACCGAGTCGCACGTTCGGCAATTCGGCTGCGGCGGCCACCACCTGGTAACGGAGCTGGCAGGCTCCACTGACCAGGCGCTGGCTGATCTGGCTAATCGCACTGCTGAAGGCGCCCCTTGGCAAGATCGCCTGCAGCTGGGCAGCGGTTTTGGGATAAAAAACGATCTCCGCGCCCTTATCCGCCAACCACACGCGATCTCCAAGCATCGCCTCACCGAGTCGCGCGTACTGGCCCTGCCGATTAGTGCGACCTGGCAAGCGACTTTGATCGCTCTCAGCCAGACTCTCCCAGCCACCCTGCAGTGAACGCACTTCAACCGGCATACCCGTCAGGTCACTCAAAATCGCACGGATAGTTGTCGCTGAGCGTGCGCCACGTGCCAAGGCAGCGCCGTAGTATATTTCCCAGTCAAACTCACTACTGGTCAGCGCCCGGAGGATTCGGGTAAACGGATCTTCTCCGCTGCGCTCCTGATGCACTGCCGGCTGGGTTTTCTCCCAACTGCGATAGAACAGCGACAACAAGCGGTGGTTGAAGAGGTCGAAAAAGTCCTTGAGCGCCGGGTCCTTGGCTTTCATTTGTGCCAGCACCTGCTCGGTATATCGCACCGGCAGGGCACCTCTGGCACCCGTCAGGCCGAAAAAGTCTACTGATAAATCTGCTGTTCTCGTGCCTCCGGGTTTCTGGCCAATCCGCTTCTCGACAATGTCCTGACCGGCAAAGCCGAGATGCTGGCTGGTCCTGAACCGGACGAGCTCCTGGGCAGGCCAACCGTCGTGACCCACCCGCTGGTAAAGCGAGCGCTCTGTACGAATTTGTCGTTCAATACGCCAGACTTCCCGGAAGAAACTGCCATTAGGCTTCGGAGTATTAACCGGGCTCATAGCAGATCCCTTTCACCGGCACGGGCTGGCCACACGTGGTAATCCCGGTTGTGGCCGCTTAGTCTGATGCGCACCCTGGTAAAGCTATTCAACTGGGCGAACTGAGCGAAAAAACGATCAAGAATGGCCGAAAACAGATAAATGCTGGTGCCGGCATAACGGGGTTTGGAAAACTGGACAATGATTTCGCTGCCCTGGCAAGCTCCCCGATACACCCCAGAACCGACGCGCGCGACCGCTCGTTTGATCCGGACGGCGTCAATGCCATCAATCAAGGCCTGGGATTCAGGTGTTTGCCGGAAGTCGTGCAGCTGCAGGACCGCTTTTAGCCGATCACAGGCATCGTCGCCAGCGAAGTGCTCAAGGTTCAGATGGCGGACAAACTGCCAACGACTGGCCTCTGCCAATTCCGGTCGCACTGTGGCGGTTGGTGCCAGCAAAGCTGTTGCCTGCTCAATCAGAGGCTCGGATATCGCCCGGAAGCGCGGGGCGCCGCCACCGAATGGCAGGCGCTCCGGTACATTCCGGTTACAGCAGCGAGCCTTTACCACCAGGGTTTCGTCGCTGGGCAAAGCGCTCGTATCCTGCTCACCGAAGCGCTTGTCCACCAGACTAAGGTAGGTCTCACTGCCCGGCTCATACTGCCCGCCCGCCCAATCAGCGTCACGTCTGCGGGCATGCCAGTAGACACCGATATCGTTCTGCCAGCGTGGATGACCCAAACCATAATAGGGTGCCAGCTCCCGGACTTTATCGCCGTTGATCAGGTTTACCGAATCAACACCTACCACCTCAAACGCGTCGGCTCGCTGGTAGCGGGAGACCAGCCGGTATTCATGCTCGGCGTCATCCCGACCCATTGGCTCCAGGGTGTCCTCGAACAGATTGACCACCGGCACACACCAGAGCCGCATGTGATCGGCGATAAAACTCTTTTCCTGTTCCGTTGAGCTTTCACCCAGATAGATATAAAGGTCGACCTCGGTCGCATCCGGCCATTGCCCCGCCAATCCGTTCAACTGGGCAAACAGAAACTTCTCCGGAAACAGGAAGTGCTCGACCAACAACCGAAAGCCATCAAAACTTCGCTGGCTGTAGGGCACCAGCGCTTCTTCCTGGGCAAATCCCACGGCCTGGATCTGCTCGGCCGGGAAAAATCTCAACTGCCGGCGATCATTCACTGGCACCACCGCAAAGCCGAGCCCGGTGCGCAAAATCAGGTCGTAGAGTTCGTGGCTGTGATGGGTCTGGCCATGGAGATAAAAGCGCAGGTCCGGCGCGTCCATTTCCTGCAAAGAGATAGTGCCTTCAAGGCAAATCCGGATAACACTCTGGGCCGCTTCTGCGCCAGCAGGCCGAGGCGCGTCAAAAGGACTGTTTTCAAACTTGGCTTCGGTGACCGAAATCGGCGCCAGGTGATGCTCACCGGGGGCATGAAACTCGCAGTTCGGCATATGGTCAACAACGGTCTCGAAGCCCTGATTGTCCGTCAGGCGGGCCGAGTGCGTCTGTGCAGTCGAGGGCTCGAGCTGCAACACTGTCATGGAAGGAATCGGTGCCTGATAGTCCGGGTACAATGTACCCATCAGGATATCGGTTAGCTCCGGAAAATGGCCATCAAGACGCTGCCGGATCTGCGCGGTCAGGAATGCCAAACCTTCAAGCAACCGCGAAACGTGGGGATCCTCCACCGACTCCTCGCTGATACGCAGACGGCCGGCGACTTTTGGATAAGCCCTGGCGAACTCTGCGCCCTGACGACGTAGATAGGCGAGCTCGCGGTTGTAGTATTGCAGCAGCTCATCGCTCATCAGGCACACTCCTGAAGAGTGACCGACAAGCTGACCGGCTCGAGCTCGGAATCAAAGGCCACGGGCTGGGGCACCGGATCAATCAGCAAGACAGCGTCAATACGCAGCCGCAGCATTCGATCAACAGGGGTGTCCGTATCCTTCATCTCGACTTTTACACGGGCGAGCCGGGGCTCAAACCGGATGATGGTCCGCTCAACTTCGTCACAAAGCCACTGGCGACCCTCCTGGGTGCTTAGCTCCATCACAGTGAAGTCGGGCAAGCCATAACCCAGTACCGACTTGGCAAGTTCCCGGTAGGCCGCCGGGCACGGGATCCAGGAGCGACGTGCATTCAGCAGGGACTCAAGGTCACGCCGAACCGATTGCCTTATATGGGCAACAGTCGGACGGCCGGCACCGTCATCCATCAGACGGTCCAGCAGACTGAGCTGCAGACGCGCGTGAATATCAGACTGCATTGCTGATCTCTTCAGCGTGCTGACGCTCGACGACACTGGTGCCATCCAACACCACTGCTGTATCACCCACCAGATAGGTCTTGGTGCCAACGCCTGTGACAAGCCCATCCGCATGTTCCAGCCAATCCGTTTCACGACCGAGACGCTGGGAATCAGTGCTGCTTGCGGCATAGGTTAATGGCAAGAAAACTTCGCCCTGACGGCCATCGGCCAACTCGAAATCGGCCCTCCTCCAGATCATTTCAACCGGAGAGCTGGGCGTATGCAGGCGTATTGACTGCACCTCGCTCCACTGCCAGAGATAATAGCGTCCGTCCGTACCAAGACCCTCAACGTACCCGCCAAGGCTGTCGTCACAGTCGCGAATATCTCCCACCGCATCACCTACCTGGACCACACAGGGAGTACGGCTGGCTTCAAGGGCGGCGGCCGCCTTGCTTGCTTCAGCCAGATCACCCTGGGATAAATGCAGGTTCAGCGCCAACAGGGCTTCGAGGGCCGGCCCGGGTGTGGCCACCACATCGTCAGCAAGCTTGCCTTCACGCAGAGCCAGCCTCGCCTGTTGGGCTCGCAACAATTGGCGCAAATTGGCGGCGCCGGGAATCCAGTCAGGGTTGTGTTTGGCAAGAGTTGAGAGCACTTCATCGGCCCGTTCAATATCTCCGGCCAAGCACAACAGCTCAATAAGACATGCTCGCATATCGAGGGCAGATGGTGTTTTGCGAACCAGGTCCTGCACGTGCTTGATGGCTGCCTGCAGTTCACCCGCGGTGAGATAATCCTTGATAGCGTCCATTGCTGACATCCTTTCCGTTGAGCCTGTCCTTCCCGGAGCAGGCACTTCAATATATGAATACTGTGCAAAGCTTCGACTACATCTACTGCACCGGCGTTAGTTCGGTAATCAACCTCATACCGGTCACCAGTTGGTCGAGCTGGAAGTGTGGCTGAAGCCGTATCACCGAATAGTAGCGTCCCGGCTCACCTACACGAGCCCTCACCGAAACACTGGCGTTGCGCAATGGGAACCTTGCCCGGAGCTCGTCCGAAGCGCCTTCGGTGGCCATCGTGTAACCATGCAGCCAACGCTGTAACTGGGCTTCGCATTCCTCCGGGGACCGGTAATCACCAACCCGGTCCCGGCCCATAACCTTCAGGTAGTGGGCGAAGCGAGATACGCACAGGGTGTAGTGCAACATCGCCGCCAGCCGCGCACTGACCTGGGCATCCAACTGATTGTAATTTCCCGGTTCCTGCACCGAAGGCACCGAGTGAATCACCAGCATTTCCGTGTTCGCCAGCGGCATCAGGGGCAAAAACCCCTCGGTAGCAAGAATCCTCTCCATGCGATCCGTGACCTGCCAGTCGACGGCACTACGTGTTGAAAAAAACGTTCCAGTCGACGTCATCCCCTGCACCGCTGGCATGTTATCGACGGTTCCGTGAGCCACTCGCCCGGAGCGAAAGCCCCGAATCTGGGCAAACCAGCCCGACTCACAAAAAGACCGAATGGCAACGGCACCGGTAGCGAAACAGGCATGCCCCCATAAGAAATCCCGCTCCGGGTTATGCCGTTCTTCCCGAAACCGAAAACCTTCCGGCCCGTGACCCACGTCCCGATATGGCTGTCGCATCAGCATCCGGGGTACGGCCAGCCCCAGAAAACGGGCATCGTCCATTGCTCGCAACGATTTCCATTTTGCCATTTCAGGCTGGGAGAAATGGCTATCCAGCTCGGTGACACCGGTAAGCTCGGAAAACCGGTCCACCCCGAAAAAACTCGGCTCCGCATTCAGGATTAACGGTGCAAAGGCAGCCGACGCAATCTGCGCCAGACCCTTGAGGGTATCCAGATTTGCCTGCCCCCCTTTTGCCCTGTGACTAACACTGTAAGCACCCAGCAAAAGGCCAAATGGCTCGCCTCCGGGACTGCCAAATTCATGGGAGTACACCTTGGCGAACAGCCGCGATTGATCAAACTCGATGGACCGTGACAGATCCTTCGCCAACTCGCGCCAACTCAGGTCAAGCACTCTTATTCTGACCAAGCCTTCACTGTCGTTGTGAGCTGCTTGCTCAGCCAGTAGCCAGACACCGCGCCAATTGGCTTCGAGTGACTGAATTTCGGGATGATGCAAAATGGCGCTCAATTGTCTGTTGATGATGTGATCCAGGAGCGTCAACGTCCTGGCCAATAGCACTGTAATTGCGGGTTTGTCCCAGTGCTTCTCGGGATCTGTTCGACCCAGCAGCATCAGCAGTGCCTGAAGATCGTCGGCTTCCGCCACCAACCGGGAGGCAAACCCTTTATCGAGGGCCGGCGACTCGGGGGGCGACTCCGACGTGTCCAGATAATCTTTGCCAACAAACTGCATGGCGGCGCTCATATCGCTTCCCTGGATATTTGTCCGGTCAGGCAGCCTTTTGACTGACCGCCCGCCCGGATTTGTTTCATCCTTGAACGACCGAATAGGTACCAAGGCACCTATTCGGAAAATACCTTAGTTACCCATCTCCGGAATTTTTGCTACCAGACGCAGGGAGCTGGTCAGCTCTTCCATTTGCAGCCATGGACGCAGCCAAGCAATCGCATTGTAGGAACCGGGGCGTCCGGGGATTTCGCGAACCTGGACTTTGGCATCCGCCAGTGGGAACTTGGCGCGAATTTCCTGGCCACCGCCTTCCGAGGCGTTGACGTAACTCAGAATCCACCGGTTCAGCCAGCTCTCCACATCCTCTGCTTCCATGAAGGACCCGATCTTGTCCCGCGCCATTACCTTGAGGTAGTGAGCAAAGCGAGAGGTCGCCATCATGTAGGGCAGACGCGCAGAAATTGCTGCGTTGGCAGTCGCATCCGGATTGTCGTAAATCTTCGGCTTCTGGCAACTCTGGGCACCAAAGAATACGGCGTAATCAGTGTTCTGATAGTGAGAGAGTGGCAGGAAACCCAGCTTGCTCAGTTCGGCTTCGCGACGATCCGTGATGCCGATTTCAGTTGGGCACTTCAGATCGGGGTCGCCGTCATCGCTCTTGAAGATGTGCGTCGGCAGACCTTCCACTTTGCCGCCGCCTTCAGCACCACGAATGGCCGTGCAGAAACCGTACTTGGCAAAGGCCTGGGTCATGCGAGTCCCCATTACGTAAGAGGCATTCATCCAGCAGTATTCATCATGATCCGTATTGACCGACATCCCGGTCTGGGGATCAATCTTGAACTCTTCGAAGCCAAACTCTTCGACCGGTTTGGTTGATTCACCGTAAGGCAGACGAGCCAATACCCGGGGCATCGCGAGGGTGACGAAACGGGAATCTTCACTCTCCCGGAACGAGCGCCACTTGGTGTATTCAAGCGACTCGAAGACCTTTTCCAGATCACGAGGCTTGGAGAGCTCAGTCCAGTCATCAAAGCCGAAGAGGCCAGCGCCAGCGGCGGAAACAAAAGGACAGAAACCAGCGGCGGCCACATTTGACATGAGACCCAGAGTTTCAACATCTGAAGGATGGTTGCTGAACTCATAATCACCAATCATGACGCCGTAAGGCTCGCCACCGGGAGTACCAAATTCTGACTCGTAAATCTTTTTGAAGATCTGGCTTTGGTCGAACTCAACCGCTTTGGAAAGATCCTTGTGGAGGTCTTTCTTGTTAACGTTCAGCACCCGGATCTTCAGCGTAGCGCTGGTTTCGGAGTTCATCACCAGGTGATGCATGCCACGCCAGGAACCCTCGAGTTTCTGAAACTCTTCCTGATGCATGATTTCTGACAACTGACCTGAAATCATCTTGTCCAGCGCGGTAATTGCCTGGCTAAAGGTTACGGTGAGGTTCTTGTTCCACGTAACCGTGCCCTTCATGGCTTCTTCTGCCAGGGTCCGGATCAGATCTTTTGCGCGATCGCTCTCGGTCTGCTTGGTGGCGCCAATCGCTTGCTCAAGCAGGCTCAGGGTTTGTGCCTCTTCGGCGACAACAGCTTCTGCAGTCTGGTTTTCAGCACTCATTGCTCGGCTCCTTCCTTGCCACCCAAGTCATCCGCAAGCTTCTGCAGGTCATCAGAGTTATTGAGCACCCGCTCCAGGAGTTCCTCAAGCTCTTCGGAACGGTCAACCTTGGTCATCAGATCGCGCAGCTTGTTGCGGGTGTCCATCAACTGACGCAATGGCTCTACCTGATTAACAATGGATGCTGGCTGGAAGTCATCCATCGAATTGAATGCAAGCTCAACAGCCATCTGCGAGTCGTCATCAGACAGTTTGTTATCAACTTTCAGCTTGAGCTTCGGGCTCATCCGGCGCAGAACTTCATCAAAACTGTCGCGATCAATCTGGATAAAGCGCCGATCTTTAAGCGGTTTCAGATTGTCATTGTTGTTACCGGAAAAATCTCCCATAACGCCCACCACGAATGGCAGTTCCTTCTTGACCATCGCACCTTCGGTTTCGACGTCGTAGGTGATATGAACCCGGGGCTTGCGGACCCGGGAGAGTTTATCGTGAATGCGTTCCATGTCTCTGTCTCCTTTAGCGCTTCACTGGTTGATAGCTGCCACCTACCCCTGTGTTTCGGGGGCAGGCACACCGGTAATACGGCAGAACCCTTCTCTGGCTCCACTGTCGGCAATTAGCTCCTGCATCAGCTCAGGCAGGGATAGCTCGCTCCAACGAATAGCCTGATTGATGGCGTAGGAAACCGGGGAGTGGGGCTCTGTCTGTCGGAAGAAATCCGACAACTGACGTAATTGCTCCAGTGCCTGACTACGGCTCTGGATCGCGACCTGAACGGCATCAACTGCCGCAGCAGGGCCAACTGCCGATAACGGCGCTTCTGCTTCTGAGGCACCGACAGCTTCAGCAGTTGCTCGCTTGGCAAGGGCGCGTTCGATCTGATCACCGGCCTGATGCATCAGCGTGCTTTTGCAGCGTTCAAGTGCTTTGCGAATATTCGTGGTCGGCTGCGGCTCTCCAGCCATGACCTCATCCATCGTGTCAGACAGAGCGGTAAAGGCGCTTTGCGCGTCGGTGATTGCCTGATGTGTCTCCAGAAGCACATCCATGGGCGTTTCCCGAACAGCCTGGGCAAGCTCATCAGGGGAGACAGCTCCGGCCTTGATACGTTGTTGTGCTTTGGTGTTGTCCATACGACTGACTTCAGCAACCTGTTCCGCATGCCAGGTTGCATACGACCCAAAGGACGGACAAGTAAACAGGGGTATCGACAGGATCGGCTGGATGAGCGTGCCCTCACCGTCGGTACCATTCAGACCAACCAGTGGCGCTATGCGTGTGGACAAACCTTCTTCGTCAGGCTGGGGGTGCAGATTAGCCCAGTGAGTCTCGATATAACGGCGGGCCAATTCGAAGCCCTGAACAAGCCCCGGAAAACCGTATTCACGGCACAGAGCTTCAATGTACCAAGCGACGAATTCAAGGTCTTTGCTACGCTCGGCGAGCACCACGGGGATCTCACCGGCCAGTTGCTTCCAATGCTGAATTTGGGGCAAGTCATCTTCCGCCAGAATCTGGCGCTCGAGAGCACGAGCCTGGTTACGAAGGTCTTTCAGATTGAAATAGGGAGATTGGGGAGACGCATCGTCACGGGTATCGTCACCACAGGGAGACTCGGGCGAGATATCGGCAAGCAGGGATTCAATTTTAAAAATAGAGGCGTCTTCAATAATCATGCGGCATCCTGCGCAACTTGAATGTGATCCTTCACATGTGTCGGTGACCCAAGGGGACGGTAGCGTCCTCAGTCAAATCCGAACCAGACGTAATATAACAGCGCGATCTCAGATTAACAATAATACAAGTAATATTATCATTGCATTTGTTAACCAGTGCCGAGTGCATGATCGCCTGACCGGCTTCCTCGATCTGGCCCTCGCTGAGAAACGCGGCCAGGTCCTCCGAGCTAAACTCCTTACTGACACCGTCGCTACACAGGAGAAACGTATCGCCCTCGCCGGTTTCGCCAGTGCGGTAATCCAGAGCAATGCCATCATCAACACCCAAAGCGCGGGTGATTACATGCGCAAGCGGATGACGCTCCACTTCGGCGGGCTCCAAAAGACCCTGGTCAACCATATCAGCGACCTGGCTATGGTCCCGGGAAATTTGCTCGGCGCTTTGGTTCCTGAGCAGATAGCAACGGCTGTCTCCTGCCCAGAACAGATGATAACGTCCGTTTTCGATAAAAAGCGCGACAACCGTTGAACCCAGAGTCTGGTTTTCGAGCTGCTCCCTGCCATATTGCCGGATGCGGGTATTGGCCTCGGTTAGCGCCCGCTCGAGATCACTTGCCGACATGGTATTGTTGAAACGGCGCAACTCCCGCGCAACGGTATCGCAGGTTAGCTGACTGGCAATATCTCCCGCCTGGTAGCCACCCATACCATCCGCAACAACCCAGACGCCGGCTTCCGCCGCATCGAGAAAAGCATCTTCATTATGCTCACGAACCCCACCGCGGTGAGTGAAGCTGGTCGTTCTGAAAGACATCGGTTACTCCGCCAACGCGCCTTGTTGCCAGCCATGCTTTCGCCATTGGCCGACAAGCATGGCTGCGAATTGGCCTACCTTTGGCAGACCATCAGTGATTAAGGTGGCCGCTTCGACGTAAGCTGAACCCTGCGTCCACCACATCGCGAGCTCCGGATTGCGCTCAAGCATCGCCCGCAGCCATTCGGATTCATCGGCCGCTCCGGGAATCATGAGATTACCGTCCTCAACAGGCCACCTAAGCCGGGCAGGGTTTACCGGAGGCGGCTCAATCGCCACCAACCGCTGCTGCCACAAGCCTTCCTCCCAGCCATCGTCCAGTACGCCGAGGATGCATTCCTCCATACTTGAGGACCATTCCGGCTGCCGCCAGGCTTCCAATGCAGTGCCATTAAAACCGGTCAGCGCGACAAACGGAAAGTGGCGCCCAACCCGATCAACCGAAGGGATCATCGTACCGATGACACCTTCGTCCGCCAGCACGCCGGGGCCAGCCGCAAAATGCCAGATCGGCGAGGTCAGATAGGCATCCAGCCATTCATTGCCAAGCTGCTCCCTGCTCACCGCCATTGTCGCCTGACACCACTCGAACAACATATCCCGCATGGCCGGCTGGACATTGTGGGTCAGGAAATCACCCCGGTTCGGGACTTTGCCCAGGTAACCCCAAGTCATTATTTACAGTTCCTTTTTAGAGCGATGATGGCAGACGGAAACTTTCGAGCATCGCCGTATCGAATGGATGCTTGACCGATCCGGTAGTGAGCTCAAGACTCGCAAGATACTCGTTTATCAGAATATCAACCTTCTGGGTTCTGTTTGAGCTGTCCATGCTGCCAGCAGCCTGCAGCATCCGAAACACTGACCAGGTGCCCTGATAGGTTTGCTGGGCTGAGGCTTCCGAACTGTTACCCGGCGTAAAGGAAATTCGCGTTTGTCGCGAGCCCGCCTGTTCGGGCCACCGGAAATTAACGGTTCGCGCCGGGCCGTGGCGATACACCAGAGTCTGGCCATCGATGTCCAGCATCAGCTGAGTTACGCGACCATCGAGGTGCTTAGGTGTGAGAGAAAACGATACTGCCGGCGCACGGCTTCCCGGTGCAAAAAAGGCTTCCCGGATTTTGCGGGCATTTTCAAACAACCGCAGGCTGCGCTG
>JBDNIR010000012.1:0-2869 GCA_041688195.1 Marinobacter sp. | reverse complement strand
GGATGCCGACCAGAGCACATCGCCCATGGCGTTGATCAGCGGGAAGGGCGAAAACAGCTCGGCAAGCAACAGCGCAAGTGCAATCAGCGTGGCGGCCACGGGCACACTCAGGACCAGCAGGACCAGCAGTATAATCAGTGCGGTTAGGATCATCGTGCCGGTTCCTTGTTTTCTTCCTCTATTTGCTCATCCAGCGAGGGACTGCCTGCTCGTTTCTGGACGCCTTCGGTATCCCCGCTCAGCACGCCAAACAGTACACGGAGGGAGAGCAGGCTAACCGCAATGCTGAACCACGTCAGGCCAAGCAGCCAGAGGGTCTGAGGTATCCACAACGGTGTGCCCAGTGGGGTATTGGCGGTGGAGCCTCCGGAATAGGAGTGCATCGCAACGTCGAAAACCGCCCCCACCACCAGTACGCAGAACAACGTCATGGCCAGGAGGGCCAGGAGATCGAGTACGCCCCGGACCTTGATAGGGAAATTCAGGTAAAGGGCATCAATGCGGATGTGCGCTTTGCACATCAGGGTATAGGCAAACGACCAGCTTGCGCTGATGGCCATGATGTAGCCGGTAATTTCGGTGGCATGAACGGCCGAACGCCCCGCGAAATAGCGGGATAGCACCTCAAAGGTAACTAACGCTACGGTCAGAAGGATCAGCACGCCGCCAGCACGCGCCAACCAGAGCGAACCAACCTGGACGCCGTCCAACACCCGGTCCAAAACGGAGTTCACCCGGTCAAACATGTCACTCTCCAAGGTGAGATCGGGCCTTTATGCAGCCCGTTCGCCGTTGACGGATTAAAGTAAGCTTACTTGGCAGCTTTCAGGCCAGTGACGGAGCCGATGGTTTCGTTCCAGCGGTCTACCCACTCCTGGTCTACCCGGTTAGCCCAATTGGGAAGCAGGGTTTCTTCCAGGTGGCGAGAGGCCTCAGTGAAATCTTTATCGGTTGCTTCTACCAATATCATTTCGCCGGCTTCACCCCGGCTGCATTCGCCTTCACCGGTCAGGCAGGCGATACCTTCTTTGGTTTCCTCGACGGCAGCGTCCCAGACAGGATTTTCATAGTTTTCCTTGATCTCGGCCATCAGCCATTCCTGGGTGCCGGATGACAGAGAGTTCCATTTTTTACCGTTCATCGCGGTGACGACGTGGTCCCAACCACCAACGGGCAGCGGATAAAGATGGGTGGAGACCTCATTCCAGCCCGAGCTGTAACCAGACAACGAGCCGGTAACGGCGCAGTCAATAACCCCTCGTTGCAGGGCGCCGGGAACTTCGCTGTAGTTCAGGGTGATACCCTCGGCTCCGATAGCCTGAAGGAACTCGGCGGTGGTGCGGCCACTGGCACGCACCTTCTTGCCCTTCAGATCGGAAAGACCTCTAATTTCGGTATTACAAAAAACCATCTGTGAGGGATAAGGCACGATGGCCAGCAGTTGCGCATTGCCGAAGCGTTTAGCGAATGCGTCGGCGAGCACCGGGCGATAGGCCTCAGCAACCTTGCGGGCGGTTTCCACGTCCGGTGCAATCATCGGCATGTCCAGGCCTTCCAGTTCCGGTGCATCTTCAACCGCATAGTCAGCGACTGTAGAGGTGACTTCAATAACGTTCCGGTCCATCAGGCGATACACCTCACCGCCGCCGAGACCCATCTGGTCAAAGGTGGTGACTTCCGTGGAAATCCGGCCATCAGAGGCCTCGGGGATGTGCTCTTGCCAGAACGGACGTTCAAAGTTCTTGTACAGGGAAAGGCTGCTCCAACTGCCGACATAGTTAATGCTGGTCTTGTCAATGTCTTGCGCAAAGGCGTGGGAGCCTGTGATCACCATACCCGCTGCAGCGGCGGAGACGAGGCATTTTTTTAGAGTCATGGTTTATTCCTCATTATCAGTTTCAGGGCTGGTTTTGCTCAGAAAAGGGCCAGAGTGCTGTCCGGAATATCCGTAACCAGCATATGACCCGGGCTATGGGTGATAGCGAATTCGACACCGGCATCAATAATGACCTGCTGAGGTGTCACGCCACAGGCCCAGAACACGGGAACTTCGTTTTCCCGCAAGGATACGGCGTCGCCATAATCGGGAGAGTGGATGTCTGAAATGCCGATCAGGGAGGGGTTTCCAAAGTGCACCGGCGAACCGTGAACCTGGGGATAGCGAGTCGTTATCTGTATCGCCCGAATGGCGTCAGCGGCCGAAAACGGTCGCATGGAGACCACCAGGTTGCCTCCAAAGCCACCAGCGGTAGTAAGTGGCACCGTGGTGTTGAACATCGGCACATTTCGCGCTTCGTCAATGTGCCGCACACTCAAGCCAGCCTGGAGCAGGGCGTGTTCAAAGGTGAAGGAGCAACCAATGGCAAAGGTGACCAGATCATCCCGCCAGACATCTGCTACGTCTGGTACGGTGTCACTCACTTTGCCGTCAAGGTAAATGCGATAGGCAGGTAGGTCCCGGGAGATGTCGAGATCGGACGCCAGCGCCTCACAGTGGCGTGCTCCCGGTTCGCTGACCGCGAGCAGGGGACAAGGTTTGGGGTTGGCCTGACAGAAGCGTAAAAATCCACTGGCTTGTGATTCCGGCAGAATAACCAGGTTCACCTGAACGTATCCGCTGGCCAAACCTGAGGTCGGTCCGGTGAGTAAGCCCTGTCGGGCGGCCAGGCGAACCGCGCTCGGTGTTGACTGCGAATTGAGCTGGCTGGTCGTTGACATACGTCTGCCTCAAAATGAACTCTTTTACATTTAAAACAGAACAACTGATTTATACAATTCGAAATTTAGTATCAGTTCTGATCCAAAAAGCTGATCAGTCAATATTGTGTAATGTTCCCGAGAACTTAGGGATTGCACTCATTCGGTCAGC
>JBDNIR010000444.1:0-5297 GCA_041688195.1 Marinobacter sp. | reverse complement strand
TATCGAGGAATGGCATGACGTCATCGGTGACGCCACTCTTGCGGATGCCATTCTGGACCGGCTGGTTCACAACGCTTACAAGATCAATCTCAGGGGTGAATCCATGCGAAAACGACAAGCAAAGTTGACGGGCACCACGGCTTCGGAGTAACAATGAAACCCCCGCGTCGCTACGCTCCGATGGGTGGCAGCCTTGCGCCGGTCCGGGTGGCAGGCTTCAGATGGAATGGGTGGCAACCTTCAGCGGTTTACGCACCTTTGCTCCTCGCTTTTGATAACTAGCTTTTATGTTGTCCTTTAGCACTGAAAAAACGATTATTCCGCTAACAACATACATCAACCAGTGTTGATCGCCCATAATCATACTCCGGACATAGTTTTGGAACCTCTTTATCCAGTCTAATCACCATATTGGTTCGATGCGATGGGTTAAAGCTTTCGAAGAGTCAAACCCATGCTGGATTTTTCCCAAATGGGCGGATTACCAAGACACTTGGTCAGGATCCGATATTTTCCGCACTAGACCGTTGAGAGAGTAATCCAGTTTTAAGGCGAGTAGAGTTCCTTATATTCAAGGATTGACTCTTTCAAAGTGGCTAATTCTTCATTCCGCCTACTTGTCAGAAGAGCCGGGATCACTTTCGTATCTTTTTCATGGATGGATTTGAAAAACTCGTCGACCGAATCACGATATCGTATCCATTGTCGCTGCGTATTTCGAAATGCCTCAGTCGAGACTACGGATGTGTTAACTCCAATCCGGACATTCTGATTTTCAGAAATCAGCGCCAGTAGCTCCGAATACAATGCATTGAGCTTGCCATCCTCTTCTGCTGCCGGATTTTCATCGCCATCAATCTCTTGATTAACAATGTCCGAGAGAAGGCCTATGAATTCACTCAGTTGCCTACTTTTAGAGGCATTCATTAGAGCAAATCTGGCAGTACCCGAATGCATTTCCTCGCCTTGTACTTTGAGAGTGATGAACTTTTCAGCTTCTTCGTAAGCATTTCTGAGGCGTGCCGATTGAGTAGATGAAAGTGAGTCACTTAGATCTTGCAGATCGGCAGTCAATTCCGAGCTACGTTTTTCCTGCTTGCGCTGTGAACAGAATGTGGCACCGTTACCGCTAGTCACATAATCACAGATATCAAATTCTATGGTTCCTCCCGATTTCCAGCGCTGGTAATAGGTTTTAACTGCCGTTTCAGTTTCTCCTGGAACATGGCCTCCATGAGTAATGAGCCAAAAGACGAGAGCAGGATCGGGCTCTCCGAAAACTTCACTCGGGCGAGAGGCTTTTTCCGCAAGTTCCCAGACATCGTAGAAGGGCCATTCGCCATCTTCATCCTGCACGTTGTATTTAGAAAAAAATTTTTCTTTGTCCCTCAGCTTCTGATTCCATGCAAGCTCAAGAGTTTGTTCCGGATCTAGGAAACCGAATTTTATGTCAGGGTTGCTTCGGAGTGCTCTTCCATAAACAGCTGCTGCCTTGTGAGGGTTGGCTTGCTCTATGCTCCCCGCACGATAGAAGGTATGGTCCAAGTACATTTCCAGTGCTTTTTCATGTCCCGCCAAGGCTGCCTGTTCAAGGTGGTATTCTGTCTTATACGATGACAGAACAAATCGGTAAGCCAGTTTGAAATGGGCAACAGGGTTTCCAAGGTAAGACGCCAACAAATAGGTGTTTTTTGCGGCAGTTTTGTCTCCGCGCTCGTAGAGCTGATCCCCCGAAATTATTATTTCACTTATAATTTCATTGGCTTGAGGTTCAGTTGCGAAGCAACTCAGGGGCAGAAAAAAGAGTGCAAGTAGTCCACCGCCAAACAGGGCGTACTTATTTGGCAAAAAGATCGAAAAAAATTGACTTGCTTGCATCAATTACCATCATTTTGGACCCCGCTCGCAAAGCGAATAACGTAGGACGTGATTATGGGCAATCTCCTCGCAAATTTGCCGCAGGAGAGCCTTCGACGTTATCAGTGATTTCGGGCGCTGGGCAAGTCTATTAAGTGTTCCCGCACTTTAAAATTTTAGTAATAGCTATGGCCCCGGAATTTGTGAACTCATTTTATTACCCTAGTTTTTTCAGACCGCCTGAATGTTCGCTTTGCGACCAAGGCCGCGCCCCGGAACTCAGAATATAAGCGACTGCCCGCATGTGTCACGACTTAGCGATTCAGGCTTGGCCAAATATATCGTTTGTTGCTTCAGTGGATCTCGTATTTGCCGGGTCCTCTGATTTGCAGGCACCAGGTGTGTCGGCTTCCTAGGGGCTGACTGCGGTCGTAGTGATGGACCCAAACACCGGGGATGTGACTTTGATGAAGGGCCTGCCCCACCCGGAACACGAAGGACGATTGCGCGGTGATGAACAGGTGAAGCACTTCCAGGTGCGGGAAACGTTTGATCAACGTGTTCATGTAATCCACTACCGCTTTAATTAGGCGCTGCTGCTTGTGCTCCGAGCACAGCTGGTCGAGGCCCACCTTTCCGTTCGAAAAATTCACCGAGAACATCGGAATGTTCGGAAACTTAACGCTCATGTCTGGGCGATCCATCGGTATGCTGAACTCCAGGCAAAGTCCTGCCTCGGTGTCTGACTGCGGCGTCTCTGGCAGCTGCGTTGATTGAAGCAGTATGCCGTTGTCCGGCTCCTCATTGTCATGCCAAACCCCCGAGGATCGATCGTAGTCTCGGATGTGGATCTTGTTCTGATTGCCCCATTCAAAGCCCGCGAGCACAACCATGGGAACAGCTGCGATACCACCGTACATCGGCAGGTAATTATTCGGCCCGGAACCGTGGGTGATCTTGTCCTTAGCCTCAGACATCTTTGCTTCAAGGATTCTCAGGTGGCCCTTGGGTGATTTGTTTCGGCCATCAATGAGCACCATTTCTTCTCGAACACCGGAATACTGTGCTGGCAGGTCTTTCAAAATCCCACGAATTTGGGAGGTTTCGTAGCTAAGGTGCTCGATGCAAACAATGCGCTTACTGCTCTGAGATCGGTGATGAGCGATAAATAAGGCGATCGCAATGATGAAGCAGGCCAATGCTCCCAACGCCAGAAAGATTTGGATCCAAAACGCTGGTTCACTTGAAGAGATACTGCCATCGACCACGATGTCGGTTCCGGGAACCGGGATTGAAAACGCTCCCCAGGCCCAGAACGAACTGACTAGTGCCAGCAGCAATCCGGCCCCAAAGCGTAGTGTGTTCACCCCGGCGCTTAGGTTTGTTGGCCGAAGGCCAAAAAAAATGGAGATCCAGCTCCGGATTGACGCACCCCAACTTCTCTTTTTCATAGGCTTGCTCGTTCTTTCCGTCAAAAATTTATTCAGCTTATCGCATTATATTCGTATAACTTGCTGATTACTAATGTGTTGAAGAAAAAGATTCACACCGAAGATTTGTAACGCCTTGTATCTGTCGCCTGCGTCCCCAGATCATAAGAATGCCCACTGAGCCTAGAGGTCTCGCCCTTGAATAACCTACCTTCCTCTCCAATTAATGACATCCTTGAGCAAACCTGTGCCGCCCTCGATATCCCCAGAACCAAAGCTGAAGAAGCCAAGTCCCGCTATGAATCGGTCGGGACCTGGCTCCAGCGTGAGGCGTCCGAGCTTCGCAACTACGACCCCAAAGTGTACCCCCAGGGATCCTTTGAGCTGGGCACCGTGATCAAGCCGATGACGGACGCGGACGAATACGACATCGACATCGTATGCGCCCTTGATCACACGCCATCGGTCTGGGCCCAGCGGGACCTGAAATACCATGTGGGTAAGGAGATTAAGGATTACGCAAAGGCCCAGTCTTTCAATGAGCGTCCGGAGGAGGGCAAGCGTTGCTGGACCCTGAACTACGCCAATCAGGCTCGCTTTCACCTCGACGTCCTTCCGGCCAAGCCCGATGCCAAAGGTATGCGGGCCATGCTTGAAAGTCGGAATTATATCGACGTCGATCAGACTGAGTACGCCATCAGCATCACTGACCAGACCCACGACGACTACGAGACACCCTTCGGGAAATGGCCGAAGAGTAATCCAAAGGGCTACGCCAACTGGTTTCGAGAGCAAATGAAGACCGCTTACCAGAATCGGCGAATGGCCATCGCAGAAGCCCGTAAGGCCGATGTCGAGGATATTTCCGACTATGAAATCAAGACGCCCCTACAACAGGCGATCCAGCTTCTCAAGCGCCATCTAGACAAGATGTTTCTTGATAACGGCAATGGCGATGACAAGCCGATCTCCATCATCATCACCACCCTAGCTGCCAAAGCCTACAACAACGAGACCACGGTCGAGCAGGCTCTGCGGTCCATCCTGAATAGCATGCAGGACCACATCCAGAAATCGGGATCCACTTACGTCATCCGGAACCCGGTCAATCCAGCAGAGAATTTTGCCGACAAATGGCCGAAGCATCCAGAGCGACAGGATGCCTTCTTCGAATGGCTGGAAAAGGGGAGACAGGATTTTGGTCAAGTCCTGGATGCCCAGGACTTTGCGGCTCAGGTGGCTGCGCTTGAGACGCTGTTGGGGCAGCGTGTTGTGACTGAGGCCCAGGTGCGTCGGGACTATCAGAGCGGTGGGAATCTTGAGCGGATTCTGGAAAGCGTTAATCCGAAAGATATCTTTAAGGTGCCCCACGCAGAGAAACCTTCATTCCCGATCTCTACGCAACCCGGTGCTGAAGTGGTTATCAAAGCCAAGATTGGCAAGGGCACACCAACAACACCTCTCTCAAACAATGCGCCACCGGTGCCAAAATATCGGGACATCCATTTTGAGGCGGATCTTTACCGGATTTCCGACTACGACATCATCAAGTGGCAGATCGTTAACACGGGTGTTTATGCTGCATTACAAAAAGGGCTTCGAGGCGAGATTGGGGCGGCCAGAACCATTAGCACGGGCAAGCGTCACGAAGAGAAAACCTTGTACACGGGTTCTCACTGGGTTCGCTGCTACGTGATGAAGGAGCGTGTCTGTATCGCCAAGAGCGCCCCGTTCGTCGTCAATATCCAGTGAAAGGGCAGTCGTGCGCGACAATCATATAATTTAGCGGTTTCTCCGACCAGGCGCTTAAGGCGGCTGAGCAATTCGCTGCGGGCGTTACCGCACCATCTGAACGTTCGCTTTGCGACTCTAGCAGCCAAGTTATTGTGTCAATTTCTGACCACAGTATGTTTGGCAAGACCAAGGCTAGCCTTTCGCGGCATCGCTCGGTAAAGGAGTGACTTCTTTTGAGAGATTTCGTATTAACACAAACGAATGCGCCGTTTGACC
>JBDNIR010000443.1:0-3113 GCA_041688195.1 Marinobacter sp. | reverse complement strand
GTGAACCCGGCGATATTGTCACTGGTCAGCGGCACCATTGCCTTTGACCATATTATTCTGGACGAACCCTTTGTGCGGCTCGATCTGCTGGATGACGGCGGAATCAACTTTTTACGGGACTGGCAGGCCAACAACGAAGCCAGCGCTCCGGAAGAGGATAACCCGGAGCAGGCTGGCGGCGCCCCGGAGATCTATTTTGGACGTATCACGCTGACTGCCGGTGAGCTTCTTCTGCGGGATATGAGCCAGCCGGAGACCGCTGAATTCCAGATCGCCCCCCTGCAGGTGGAATTGACCAACCTTGCCACCTATGAGCGGGATGGTGCCGGTGAATACGTGCTGTCAGCGGCTATCAATGATCAGATGATCGACTGGCAGGGCAGGCTCAGCCTTGTCCCGCTCACCTCCAGTGGTCAATTGAGTCTGACGGACATCGACTACAACCTCATCCGGTATTTTGCGGGGAAATACCTGCCCTACGAGCTCCGGGCCGGTGTGGTCAACATTCAGACCGACTATGATATGGCCCTGTACGACAACTTCCAGTTAGTGACTCAGAACGGAAGCATTGATCTGCGTGAACTCGCTTTTGCCGTGCCCGGTGAAAGCGAGCCTGCGGCCCTTGAGCAGGCAGATATTGTGGTCAAGCAGATCGGATTCAGTCTTCACGAGCGGATATTAACGGTCGGCTCGGTGGCCATCAGCAACACGGTAATGAATCTGAACCGTAACGGAGATGGCGTCATCAATCTGATGAAACCATTTTCCGGTAATGATGAAGCTGACAGCGATAGCACATCTGCTTCCGAGCCTTTCCAATGGACGGTGGGGCCTGTGCAGGTAAGCGAGAGTGCATTGCGCTGGCGTGATGAGCAAACTGCCACGCCGGTTAGCCTGGCGGCAGAGAATATAAACCTGTCGGTGACAGGGTTGAGCGATGAACTGGCGGAGCCTGTACGTTATGAGCTGGCATTTAACCTGGCCAGCGGCGGCGAAGCGTCGGTCCAGGGCCAGGCCACACCACAGCCGTTTACGCTGGAAGCCTCTGCGAAGGCAGAGCAGGTGGCTCTGCAGGCGTTTGAAGGCTACCTGCAGCAAACCGCCGCAATAGATATCCGCAAAGGTTTGCTGAATCTCGACGGGTCGCTGGATCTGGATGGTCAGAACGACCCGCTGACAGGAACATTTAGTGGCCAAGGCCGTATCGATGAGCTGGATGCCACCCTGAAAGACAGCGATGAACCTCTGCTGGCTTGGCAAACCCTGATTCTGGAACCTATCGAATACAATCTTGCCCCCGCCCGGCTGGAAATGGGAACGGTAACCCTGCAACAACCGAAGATCGCCGTTGCGAGACTGGCGGACGGCTCTCACAATGTTGAGCAGGTCCTGGCGCCCGGGTCAGACAAGTCAGAACCGACAACGTCAGATTCTGCCAGTGAGGAAGAGCGCGGGTTTATCTTTCGAGTGGGTAAGCTTGTACTGGAAAGCGGTGAGATCGTCTACGCAGACAGGACCCTTGAGCCGCCCTTTTCGACGCGGCTTTATGCCTTGGACGGTTCTCTGACTGGCCTCAGCAACATTACGCCGCAACAGGCTAAAATTGATGTCAGTGGCCGGATCGGGGACTCCGGCGCACTGGACGTTGAGGGCACTATAGCGACCCTCGGCACCGATGAAACCACCAATCTGCACTTGGTGATGACCGAACTGGGGCTGCCGGTACTGAGCCCCTATTTCGGGCGCTACCTCGGTTACCGTATAGACAGCGGCAAGCTGGCGCTGGACCTGAACTACGAGATTACCGGTCCGGAACTTAAAGCACAGAATGAAGTGATCCTGGAGCGCCTGCAGCTGGGGGCTCCGGTGCAAAGCGAACAGGCCACGGACGCACCCGTTAAGCTCGGCCTGGCGCTGCTAAGAGACGGCGACGGCCGGATTGAAATCAATCTGCCCATAGAGGGCAACCTGGAAAACCCGGATTTCCGGCTTGGACAGGTAATGGTGAACACCTTCGTCAACCTTGTGGTAAGAGCTGCCACGTCGCCATTCAGCATGCTGGACTCAATTGTCGATATAGCGGGGCTGTCGGAATCCGAACTCGGTAACGTGGAGTTCAGCCCCGGCAGTAACACGATTGCAGACGGCGAAGAGAAAAAACTGGAAGTCATCGCCAAAGCCCTGACCGAGCGACCGCAGCTGTTGCTGAATATTCGGGGAGCCGTGGTCCCGGAAATGGATGGCCCCGGGCTGAAGCGCGCCAGTTTGTTTGACGAGCTGGGGATTGATCCGGACGCTAGCATTGCCAGCCGTATTAACAGACTTGAGTCAGAGTATCAGCGGCGGGACAATGATTCCCTGGAGCAGCTTCGTGAACAATCTGCGAACAACGGGGAAGCCGACAGTCCAAGTGAAAACGCCTGGGAGCTTGCATTGGTTGCGGCGCTCACGGAGGATCAGGCATTGCCCTTCGGTGCCCTGCAAAATCTGGCCTCTGACCGGGCCAGTTGGCTTCATCGCCAACTTCGTGAAACCTACGATATCCCGTCAGAGCAATTGTTTGTGCTGGACCCGGTACTGGACGCCACGGCTGAAGCCGGCACTGACAACATCAGGGTGCCGTTCCAGCTCGATGCCCGCTAGGCAGCGATATGCTTAGCACCGTTTAAAGGATTTCCACAGCCATGACCCGGCCCGTCAGCCATTTTTTTGCCTACATTGCCCGTCTGCGCTGGATTCGTCGCTGGGGGCTGATGCGTAATGCAATTGAAGAAAACGTCGCCACCCATTCCTGGGAAGTAGCAACGCTGGCTCACGCCCTGGCGCTGATCCGTAACCGACATTTTGGTGGTACGGTAAACCCTGACCGTATTGCGACTGCCGCGCTATATCATGACGCAACGGAAGTGATCACCGGTGATATGCCGACGCCGGTGAAATACCATTCCAAAGTCATGCGGGAGGTATTCGGCGATATCGAACACAAAGCCCAGCTGGAATTGCTGGCGCTCTTGCCAGAGGACCTTCGCGAGGATTTTGCCCCCTACGTGCAGGAGTCGGGCTGGGATGCCGAGGTCAAACAGGTGGTGAAAGCGGCAGACCGACTGTCAGCC
>JBDNIR010000442.1:0-6290 GCA_041688195.1 Marinobacter sp. | reverse complement strand
CACCTTTGATGCGGTCATCGAAACCGCCGACAAGATCGCCCGGGACAAGTTTGCCAATCACAACAGTGCAGCTGACAAGGATGAGCCGAAATTCGTTAATGGCCAGGTGGAAATGCTGCCTGAGGTTAAACAGGGATTTGACGCCTACGCCGAGGCGGGTTTTATCGCTGGCCGTTATGATTACGAGCTGGGCGGCATGCAGTTGCCGGAATCTGTTATGGCGGCCTGCAATGGTTTCTTCACAGCGGCCAACCCCGGCACCGCGGGTTATCCATTTCTGACCACCGCCGCGGCCAATCTGATTCGCGTCTTCGGCAATGACGAGCAGAAGAACAGATACCTGCCGCCGATGCTGGCTGGTCAGTTCTCAGGCACTATGGCGCTGACTGAGCCCCACGCCGGTTCATCGCTGGCAGACATTCGCACTTCCGCGACACCGACGGAGCACGGCCACTACCTGATCAAGGGGGCAAAGATTTACATCTCCGGCGGCGAGCAGTCCATCACCGACAACATCGTCAATATGGTGCTGGCCAAGATCAAGGGCGCGCCAGCGGGCGTCAAAGGTATCTCCCTGTTTATCGTGCCGAAGTTCCGGGTGAACGACGGAGGCGAGCTGGGCGAGCGCAACGGCGTGTCCCTGGCGGGCCTGATTCACAAGCTCGGGTACCGGGGAACTACCTCTACAGCTCTGAGCTTTGGCGATGACGCCCCTTGTCATGGCTACCTGGTTGGTGAGCCGCATCAGGGGCTCAAGTATATGTTCCAGATGATGAACGAGGCCCGGGTGGGGGTCGGTTTTGGCGCCACGGTTATTGGCTATCGAGGCTACATGCACAGCCTGGAGTACGCCAGGGACCGGCTACAGGGCCGCAAGGCCTCAGAGAAGAATCCGGAGTCTCCCCAGGTACCCATCATTCAGCATGCGGACGTGCGGCGCATGCTGCTGGCCCAAAAGGCCTACTGTGAAGGCGGTCTCGCCTTGTGTCTTTATGGCGCGCGTCTGATGGATGACCAGCATACCCATCCCGAAGCTCAGAAACGCGAGGAGGCGGGCAAACTGCTGGACCTGCTAACTCCCGTTATAAAGGCCTGGCCCTCGGAATTTGGCCCGAAAGCGAATGATCTGGCGATTCAGGTCTATGGTGGTGCTGGCTACACGCGAGAATACCCCGTAGAGCAGTGCTGGCGTGACAATCGGCTCAATCCTATTCACGAAGGTACCAATGGCATTCAGGCGCTGGACCTTTTGGGCCGGAAAATCTGGCAGGACCAAAGCCATGGTCTGCAACTGTTGATGAAGGCCATGCAGGTGGATCTGGAGGCAGCCACCACACCCCGGTGTCAGCAATGGGCACTGTCGCTGAGTGAAACGCTACAGCAGGCGGTGCAGGTTACCCAGATGCTTGGCAAGGCCCTGATGAGCGAAGGTCCGGACGGCGTGCTGGCCAATGCTTCCTGTTACCTGCATCTGTTCGGGCACATTGCCGTGGCCTGGATGTGGTTGCGACAGGCCAATGTGGCGGCCAAAGCCCTCGAAGCGGCCAATACCGACGACGAGCGCAACTTTTATCAGGGCAAACTGCAGGCTGCGCAATACTTCTTCCACTGGGAGTTGCCGACAGTGGCGCAAGACATCGTGCTGCTGCGGAACCAGGATGACAGCTGCCTGAACATGAAGCCTGAATGGTTCTGAGTCGTTAATGCCATGCTGGCGGGTGAACGCTGGCGAAACTCCGGGTCCTGGGCCAGACTGATAAATCATCAGTCTGGTTTCAGGGACGGGTATGAGCATAAGTAATGGATATCAGCCTGTGGAATGCGCCATGCGCACACTGCTGACCCGGGTTTTAATGTCCCATGATGTCGTTGAGGTGGTGTTCAGGGACGAGTCCGGTCAGATACAGCATTACCATGATGTCATCCGCGATCTGTTCAATCGGGCGGGTGAAGAATTCCTGTTGTTGGGGCGAGGGCAGCTCGTAAGGCTGGATCATGTGTTAATGATCAATGGTTACAGGGTTGGTCAAACAGGCGTCGCCTAAGCACTACCCCTGAGAACATCCGCACAAATTGGCCCTGTGATCCCTAACTTCCTGTCATTATTAAAATATCTGTAACCCGTACGCAGTTGTGAAGTCCTGAGGTGGGGCCGTAGACTACACGCTCGATGATTGATGTTGAACGTACCTCACAGAAGGGATTCCCTATGAACAAATTAACGCTGAGTGCACTGGCGCTTACAATGACTCTTGGCTTGGCAGCCTGCAGTGATGAACCGGAAGAAGGTGTTGATCTGGATGAGGCCGCTGACAACGCTGGCGAGATGATGGACGACGCGGGTGATGCTGTGGAAGAAACCTACGAAGAAGCTACCGGCCAGGATACTGTAGGCGATGACGTCAAAAATGCTGGCGAAGAAACCGGCGAGGCTATGGAAGAAGCTGGGGACAGCATGGGCGACGCCGCTGAAGACGCCGGTGAATCCATGGAAGAAGGCGCCGACGAAGTCACCAATTAATAAGTTGGTGCTATAGTCCGAAAGCCCGCTTTAGCGCGGGCTTTTTCATGTTCCGCCACACGACTCATGTCATCGATTGTTCATCATTTTTTTAGTCGGCGTCCAAAATCTGAACTTTCACACGATTTTTTAGTCCTGATAGAACGAGCTTGCAATCTGCTTGACGCTCCTCCTACTCCCGGCATTTGGTCAAAAAACTTATAAAAATCTGCAATAAATCATTCATCGAAATGTCATTTCCGTCGCCCATAGTGAAATCCTAATAATGATATTGATCGACTATGGAGCTTCTGATGGAAAAGTACACATCCGTAAAACGTCCGGATCCCGCCACTGTCTATGACAGGGAAAACGACTCGCCTTCCTTTACCGACATATTCAAAGCACGGGTATCACGTCGCGACACGCTTCGCGGGGGCCTTGGATTTGCGGCTGTCTCAGTGTTTGCCGGTGCGGGTATCGCAGGGTGCACCGATGACGACGATAATGGCGCCTCCGGCGGAACCACCAACGCTTCCGGTAATCAGCTTGGCTTCAAGGCGGTGCAGAATAACTTGGATGACAAAGTGGTCGTCCCTGAGGGTTATGAGTATTCAATTATTGCACCCTGGGGAACGCCTCTGTTGGCCGGTGCGTCGGCATTCAGCGTCAACAACACTGCGGCTGAGCAGGCTTTGCAGGTGGGTGATGGTCATGACGGTATGTACTTTTTCCCAAAACAGCTGCCGGACAACAGCGTTCTGCCTTTCCCATCACCTGTAATCGACGCTGCGTTGATGTGCATCAATCACGAAGCAACCACCAATGATCTGTTGCACGTGGATGGTGTGACCAGGGACGGCAGTGGTGTTCGCACGAACGCAGATGAGGTCAGGAAAGAAATCAACGCCCACGGTGTGTCCGTGATAGAACTGATGAGGTCGGGGGCGAGCTGGGATATCGTCAACGGAGGATTTAATCGTCGAATAACGGCAGCCACTCCGGTAACGTTTTCCGGGCCTGCGGCCGGTACTGCTTTTTTGCAGACCAAGTACAGTCCCGATGGTACTACCGGCCGTGGAACCGTGAATAACTGCGGCTTTGGCTGGACACCCTGGGGCACTTACCTGACTTGCGAAGAAAATATTCAGGGGTATCTGGTTGATACCAGCGGTTCAATTTCGGAAGTCAAACAGCGCTACGGTATTACCGCCGACGGGTTTGGCTACCACTGGAACCAGGTTGCAGGCGATACCAGTGAAGTCAACGATGAATTTGCCCGTTGGGATACGGCGGCGACAGCAGGTGCTTTGGCAACGGAGGACTATCGCAACGAGGCCAACCAGTTTGGCTATATTGTCGAAATTGACCCTTACGATCCGTCTGCGATACCGGTGAAGCGCACGGCGATGGGGCGTTTCCGCCATGAAGGGGCGATTCCGGGACTGATTCGCACCGGGCAGAAAATCGCTTTCTACATGGGCGATGACGCTCGCGGTGAGTACTGTTACAAGTATGTTACGGCTGACAACTGGGATCCTGCTCGTGTGAGTGAATTGCGCGGCAGAATGCTTGATGAAGGCACGCTATTCGTTGCGAAATTTAACGAGGATGGCACCGGAACCTGGTTGGCGCTGGATATTAACGATTCGGTTACCGGCCCTATGCTTCAGAACGCAGGTTTCACCTCACAGGCTCAAGTGTGTGTGTTCAGTCGCTTGGCAGCTGATGCCGTAGGTGCCACCACGATGGATCGCCCGGAATGGTCAGCGGTTGATCCGATATCCGGTGAGGTCTACTACACCCTCACGAATAACAACGACCGTGGTGATACCGGTGAGGAGCAGGTCAACGCTGCTAATCCGCGCCCGGATAACGAATACGGTCACATCATCAAGTTACGCGAAGGCAGTGATAATCCTGCAGCAACCAGCTTTTCCTGGGATATCTTCGTTTTCGGTGGCCCTTCTGGAGGCGATCCGAAATTCCAGGATTCCAACCTGTCGGGTCTGACGCTCGATAACCAGTTTGCGAGCCCGGATGGCCTCTACTTCGATCACCGTGGGGTGCTCTGGATCCAGACTGACAACGGCGGCAACAAAGTTTCCGGGGATACCAACGATCAGATGCTGGCGGTAATTCCGGCAAACCTGACAAAGCCAAACGGTGCGGCATCAGTGGTGACCCCTGAAAACCAGGCACAGATAAGGCGGTTCTTTGTGGGGGTCCCGGACTGTGAGATCACGGGCGTCTTCTTGACCGCCGATAACAAAACCCTGTTTGTGAACGTGCAGCATCCCGGCGACAGTGGCTCTCCTGCTGACCCCACGAGTGGGAGTTCGTTCCCCTTCGACGGAAGCGATCGGCCCCGTGCGTCAACGGTTGTTGTTACCAGGACTGACGGCGGCGATATCGCTCTTTAATCCGAGGCTTCAAGCCTCAAAACCGCACTGAAAAGAAACCGTAAATCCGGCCTGCTCTTTAACGGAGTGAGTCGGGTTTGCGGTTTTTTGTTTCAGTTTTGTCGCAGCCAGCCGTAAAACAGTTACTGGTGAACTAAAGTAGCAGTTATTAGTACAGATCAACTCTTTACCCTCGCGGGTGATATTCGATAAAAAATGTATTCACTAACAAAGATAACAACGAGGTTGCTATGGGTTTGCTCAGTCGACCTATTCTGTTTGTGGGGGTGTCGGTTGCCATTGTTGTCGCCATTGCGGCTGTATTGGTGGCGCCGTTGATGGGGTTGGATGGTACGTCGGCCCTTGCGGGACTTGTCATTGGCGTGGCGCTGGCCACCGCGTATCTGGTTTTGCGTGTGCTTGAACCGCTAGAGCGATCTCTGAAGCAGCTGAACGCAGGTGAACTAACAGCCGGCAGCCCTCTCGGAAAACAATGTGAGAGCCTTCTGGCAGATGCCAAAGTCGGTCGCGCCCTGGTAGAAACACTATCTGGAAGCGCCGACAAGAATGCCATTTCCGCCGCCCAGGTGTCTTTCGCGGCTGACCAGCTAAAGATTCGTCTGGATCGCCAAGTTAGTGAAACCGTCCAGATGGCGGATTATGCCGGGAAAATTACCGAAAGTGTGCGTGAATCCGCCCAGCAGGCCACGGATGCTGCCACCATGGCCCTGCAGAATCGTCAGGTGAGCATGGAAGGGCGTGAGGCGCTGACATTCGCCATCGACAGTGTGCGAGCCGTGCATGAGCAGTCCAGTGAGAATCTGAGGCTGATTCAGGAGCTGAACAAGAAATCAAACAAGATTCAGGGAGTGACTACCACCATTCAGGGAATTGCAGAGCAAACCAACCTGCTTGCCCTGAATGCAGCGATTGAAGCAGCCCGTGCGGGCGATCAAGGGCGGGGATTCGCTGTTGTCGCCGATGAAGTCAGGCAGTTGGCTGGACGAACCGCGCAGGCAACCGGTGAAGTTGCCGAAACACTTCAGGAAATACGGTCTGACACCTCCTTGATCGTCTCGCGAATTGAAGACCTTGCCAAAAGCGTAGAGGCTGGCCTGGCATCGGTTGAAAGTGTTGGAGAGCGACTGGATCAGATTCGCGATCAGTCTGATCGGGTTCAGCAGCAGGTAGCGCGTATTGCCGAGATTGATCAGAATAATGAGCAGAGCCTGCAGCAGGTGTCCTCTGCTATTGAAACGGTTCGGGACCAGATCACGGAGAGCGATTCCAGCGTGGCCTCACTTGCCCAGCAGGCTGCGACTCTGATGGAGCTGGCGGAAGAAGCCAATGCGGCATTTGCCCTCAACAGTAATGAAAGTTATCACCGT